>JAABRU010000218.1 GCA_011390755.1 Desulfobacteraceae bacterium
GGTGACGATATTATCTCGTTACGGGGCAGAGCCCCGTAACGAGTAGTAGCGGGAGACTTTCATGCTTCGTTGTGACCGTCCGTCATGGTGGTTTATATGAAAGTGTCTGCGAAAAACCGGCCCTTCGGCCTTAATTTTCGCACTCCGTGCAGCTTTAATGTTTCGCTGTGAGTCACGGCTCATGGCCGTTTATATGAAAGTCTCCCCGCACACCTCGTTCCCACACTCCGCGTCAATGTCATTAAGTTAAGGAAAGCCCCGAAGGGGCGGGTTGATACAGCCCGGGGCAAAGCCCTGGGAATACAGGACAAAAAAACCATAAGCCCTGAAAGGGCGGATTATGTACCCGGATCATTTTTTAATACGCCCTTTCAGGGCTAGGATTATACTAAATTCAATATTCCCAGGGCTTTGCCCCGGGCTATACCAATGCGCCCTTTCAGGGCTTTCCAAAAATGCCTTTTCCTTAACGTAATGGCATTGACGCTCCGCGTCCTGTATAAAAAGACTTTCATGCTTCGTTGTGAGTCACGGCTCATGACCGTTTATAAGCACAGAGAGGCGGAAAAAATTCTGAAAAAACGCTGTGACCCTCTGTGTCTTCCCTGTGTCCTCTGTGTTTTTATTATTTTTTTGCCGCAGAGAACACAGAGGATTCTGTTTTTTCATGACAGATCAGCGGATTTGACCCACCACCCCTTATTTCAGATTTGCGAGGATCGCCTTCAGGAATTCCCAGATATTGGCTACCGAGCTTATGCTGACATTCTCATCGGGGGTGTGTGCATTGTGAATGTTCGGCCCGAAGCTGATCATATCCGTCTCCGGCAGTTTTTCTTTCAGCAGACCGCATTCAAGCCCTGCATGAATGGCCAGGATATTTGCATCACTGCCGGAAACCTCTTTGTAAACACGGATGCACAGATCCCTTACCCTGGAATCCGGATCGTAATACCATGCGGGATACTCGCCGGTCCGGGTGCCTGTGGCTTTGACCATCTTTGCCAGAGCCTCAAGCCTGCGGGTGATATCTTCCCGGATGGAATTGACGGAACTTCTTACGGAAATCGTAACCCTGATGGATTTCTCAGATTGCTCGATTACGCCGAAATTAAGACTGCTTTCCACGAGATTTTCCAAATCCATGCTCATGGACTGAACGCCATTGGGAGCAATCAGAAGAAAATCAATGAGCCTGTCTGTAGAAACCCTGTCAAGCTGTGTGGCAGCATTGTCAACAGAGGTAACCGCCACCCTGAAATCCGGATCCGCGGCAGCAAGTTCTTTTTTCAGTTCTTTGGAGAAATCATTCACGATTTTCTCTATTTTTTTGAGTACGGAGGCTTCTGCCACAAGGGTCGCCTGCGCTTTTTTTGCGATGGCATTGTGATTGGAACCACCCGATATTGCGGCAATATTGAAATCTCCCGCTTTTCCGGCCTCATCCAGTACTCTTCCCAGAAGTTTGATCGCGTTTCCCCTTTGCCGGATGATCTCCAGTCCGGAGTGGCCGCCCTTCAGTCCTGAAATCTCTATGAGAAGAGCACTTCCGGAAGTTTTTTCCCACCGGGTGTCGAATTCGCCGGTGAAAATCAGTCCGCCTGCGCAGCTGACAAAGAAAACGCCTTCTTCCTCTGCATCAATATTCAGAAGCGTTTTCCCGGTAAGCTGATCTGCTGCAAGAGAAGCTGCGCCATACATACCGGTCTCTTCTTCGGTCGTGACGAGAACCTCAAGGGGCGGGTGGGGGATGTCCTCTGAATCCAGTATGGCCAGTCCATAGGCCACACCTATGCCGTTATCCGCACCGAGTGTCGTGCCGTCCGCCTGTACTACATCTCCATCCATCTGTAAGGATATGGGAGCCTTTGAAAAATCGTGACCGGATTCCCCGGATTTTTCGCAGACCATGTCCATATGTCCCTGAATAATCACTGCGGGTGATTTTTCATATCCCGCGGTTCCGGGTTTTTTGATAATGACATTCAGTGCCTTATCCTGAAAAACCTCAAACTTCCTTTCCTTTGCAAAAGCAACCAGGTAATCACTCACCTGTTTTTCGTTTCCTGAGCATCTTGGAATTTTTGTCAGTTCTTCAAAATAATGAAATACTTTTTTTGGATTTGAATTTGTAAGCATCAGTATGCCTCCTTTCAAAATGGCCGGGCTTCAAGCTGTTAATTCAGCGTTCTGAGAAAAAAACAGATGTTTCCTTTCTCTTTTCCGAAACTCAGTAGATCGAAAATTTTCCGGAGGAGTGCAAAAATTGTATTTCTGCATGGGGTAAGCGGGAGATGCGGCGGTGCAAAAATACAGTTTCTGCACTCCGGGACAGCCCTAAAACCGTATCCGGGGGAAACTTTCCGATCTACTGAAACTGTCACAATCACTGCCTTGCTATGATCAATCCGCAAACCCGCGGCAGGTTTCAGACGGTATGGCCTCAATCTCCGGGCTGTCAGGTTTCAGCAGAGCGGCTCCTCTGCCGCATACTTCAGTCTTTTACAAAATAAAGTCGGTCGCAAGAAATTTGCTTTTATGATCCTGCACGATGCGGGTGATAATCTGCCTGTTCAAATCCGTCTGTTTGGCCGCGACCAGTGTGCGAATGGAAAATACCCGCAGGGCATCGGATACGGAAAGGGTTCCTTCTGCCGAATCCTTTCGCCCCGTAAAGGGGAACGTGTCCGGCCCCCGCTGGCACTGGCTGTTGATATTGACCCGGCAGACCTGGTTGACAAGCGGGTCTATCAATTGTGCAATCTGATCCGGATCACTGCCGAAAATGCTGACCTGCTGGCCGTAGTTCGAATTTATCATGTACTCGATGGGTTCATCAATTTTTTCGAAGGGCAAAACCGGAATCACAGGCCCGAACTGCTCTTCATGATACACTCTCATTTCAGGGTTGACAGGATACAGGACAGCAGGAAAAAAGAAGTTGCCGTGAACCGCTCCTCCGGCCTGATTCACCACCCTGGCACCTTTGGAAACAGCGTCCGACACCAGTTCATGCAGGTAATCCGTCTTGCCTTTTTCCGTGACCGGAGTTATGAAAACCTCTTCCTTCCAGGGCATCCCAAAAGACAGGGAATTAACGGTTTCGGAAAAGCGTTCAAGAAACTCATCTGCGATGCAGGCTTCCACAAACAGGATTTTAAGCGCTGTGCAGCGCTGTCCATTAAAAGAAAGGCAGCCGGAAACGCATTCCCGCACAGCCAGATCAGGATCGGAACCTTTCAGAACAATGGCCGGATTCTTGGCCTCCAGCCCCAGCACACAGCGCAGGCGATTGGGGTGGGGATGCAGTTTTTTCAATGCGTTTGCCGTCGTGCTCGTGCCGATCAGCCCAAGCACGTTGATCCTGCCGGATGCCATGAGCGAAGGAATCATTTTTCTCCCCCTGCCATAGATGACGTTGATGACACCTTTCGGGAAAACATCACGGAAGGCTTCCAGAAGGGGGGAATAAAGAAGCGCTCCGTGCTTGGGCGGTTTCAGGATCACGGTGTTTCCCATGACAAGCGCCGGTATCAGGGTAGTGAAGGTCTCGTTGAGCGGATAATTGAACGGTCCCATGCAGAGCACGACACCCAGGGGGGCGCGCCGAATCTGGCCGATGATTCCCTCCTCAATGGTGAAGCGGGAAGAAATCCGGTCCAGATCTTTCAGCGCGGCAAGGGTATCGTTACTGTATTTAATTGTGCGGTCAAATTCTTTTTCCGAATCCTGAAGGGATTTCCCCACCTCCCACATCAGAAGTCTCACGACCCGGTCCCTGACCTCAATCATTCGAAAAATGAACTGCTCCATGTGGGCAATCCGCTCAGCCACGGACATGGTAGGCCACAACCCCCGGCCATGATCATAGGCGGCAGCCGCCGCATCAAGGGCCTGAAACGCTTCCGCCTCCGTTAACAGCGGATATTCACCAATGAAAAATGGCCTGGAGCCATTGTCATCGGTCACCCAGACGGGAGAGAGTACTTCCTGGCGCGGACCGTTCCAGACCCTGAGCTCACCATCTGCAAGATATCCGGTCTGAATGCAGGGAATATCTTTCAAAAGGACTTCCGGTATATCAAGGGTCCGCGGAAACAGGTTCCGGTCTTTTGTCAAATTGTTCTGTGCCATATTTTCCCTTTTTTTTTCAATGGTTTGTTCATTTTTCATAATATTTCCCCTTTCTCGGCAGTCATAAAGGAAGTACACCACTTTTTAAATCCGTCACACCCTGACTCCTTACAGGGCATATGCAATACACCCCTGCAATGAAAAATCTCATTCATCAGCGGATTTGCCCCACTACCCCCTTTCGTAATATCCCTGCCAGATAATTTGACTATATCTCATATGGATGAGGTTTCAGAGATATTTATGAGATATGCTTAAAAGAACTTTGTAATGTAACATACCCTTTGAGAAAATTGTTTCATACTGATTATATTCAGTATTTTATTCAGAGAAACCCGGAGTGCGGAAGCCGGGCGGAGCGGTCTTTCGCTCTCACTCCTTCGGAGCGCGGGCGAAAAATAATTTTCGCACTCCTTTTTCAAAGACTATGTTACATTACAAACAACTTCTTATCTTAGGGGACCCGGTAAGAAATAAATCCTCCGGAAATATCCTGCGGATAAACTGAAACTGTGCATTCCGTCCCCTAATCAGATGAAACGGGGCAGTTATTTTTTGCTGAGTGCCTAAGGTGATTTTCGAATATGAATGTACCGTCTCTGAAGGAGTCACAGACGGAAAGTCTGTGAGCGGACTGTCATCTGCCGGACACTGCCAAACTTTCAGTTCGGCACTCCTTTGCTATCATCTTTTCCATGATAAACTGCCTATAGTCCCTGCAAAGGCCAGGAAACTTTCAGTTTGGCACTCCTTTGCTATCATCTTTTCCGGAAATCACCTAATGATCATGCGCTGATTATTTTGAGTGAGTCGGTTCCGTGCATTCCTTTGCCTGATTCGTCCTCTAGCAGAATCACTCTTTCATCTTTTTCAACCATCCCGGCTTTGATCAGAAATCGCATAGCCCTATCGGAAAAGGCATCTGTTTCATCCTCAGGACAGACAGGATAAACCCCGTATGACAGGGCCGGAAAATTATTCCTTTTCACATCGCTGTTAAAGGAAAGTATCCAGCAGTCCGGCTTGAATCTGGAGATAAAACACGCGCTGTCCCTGCTTTGTGTACAGGTCAGGATATAGCGCACATGTAACGCGTTTGCGGATTCGACGGCATTCAGGGAAAAAATATCCCCGACACGGAAATTTCCGGAACCCGCACCCGTCCTGAAGTATGCGGGCAAATCGGCCAAAGCGTTGACAGCTTTCCGTTCCCGCTCTGTGGCGGTTGCTATTTTAGCTATCATTTCAACCGTCTCCACAGGATATTTTCCTATGGCCGTTTCTTCGGACAGCATCACAGCGTCTGTACCGTCAAAAATCGCATTGGCCACATCGGATACCTCGGCGCGGGTCGGCCGGATATTTTCCGTCATGGACAGCAACATTTGCGTTGCTGTTATCACGGGCCGGCCCATCAGATTCGCCTTGTTGATCAGTTTTTTCTGAACGGAGGGCACATCCTCTATAGGGATTTGAACCCCCAGGTCGCCGCGTGCAATCATGACGGCATCGGCAGCAGCGATAATTTCATCGAAATTGGCAATGGCCTCGGCCCGCTCGATTTTGGCGACCACATATGCAGATTGCCCGCCTTTTTGTGCAAATGCCTTTACCTTGCGTATGTCGTCGGCTGTCTCTGCAAATGAAACGCCAAAGGCATCCACCCCTTCCCGCAGGGCAAAGGCGACAAATTCGAGGTCTGTATCCGATACCGCATCCGCGAATATCTTTACCCCTGGAAGGTTTAATCCTTTGTAGGAAAGAAGCGGGCCGCCGATAAGCGTTCGACAGAAGACCTTATCCCCGGAGACCTTCTCCACCTGAAGCTGAATGAAACCGTCATTCAGGAATATCAGACTGCCGGACTTCACACTCTCCGGCAATCTCTTATACTCGACAGGTATCTGATCGGCCGCTCCCGCAGGATTTTGGACGGTTAAGATGACCGCTTTGCCTTTTTCCAGCAGCAGCGGTTCATTCATGAGTTTACCGATTCGTATTTTGGGACCCGGAAGATCCGCCATAATCAGACAGGAATGTTCTGTCCTTGCCGCCACTGTGCGTATGCGGCGGATATCCTCCCTGTGCCCCTGCACGGTTCCATGGGCGAAATTGAGCCGCGCCACATTCATCCCCTGGAGCATTAACTGCTCCAGCACAGTCTCCGACCGGGAGGCCGGACCGATGGTGCAGACGATTTTGGTTTTATGCGGTGGCAACCTCATCGTGCAAGCCCCGCGTCCGTTTCACATACCGGTAGCCATGTTTCCAGGCATTCGACCTTTTTCATGTCAACCTCCTGTTTCCGATAAAGAAGATTTATTGGGACGCTGAAATCATATTTTCGAACAATCTTTCAGCATCGTCCCTCCGGCACAGTTCCGTTCCCGGTGTCATGACGGCCGCGGCCCCGGCGGCCAGGCCGAAAAGGACAGATTCCCTGGGCGACCTGCCGCGGGCAAGACTCAGGACGATACCGGCCACCATGCTGTCTCCGGCCCCCACCTTGCTGACAATCGGCACGGTCGGCGTAAGGATGCGTTCGGTGATCTTCTCCGTAACCATCAAAGCACCTGCCGCGCCAAGCGATATGACCAGCAATTCGCACCGACCGCTTCCGATCATCTTCCGGGCTTCCGCCTTAATTTGTGCTTCCTCTTTGATATCTTTTCCAACCAGTTCCCTGAATTCACGGATATTGGGTTTGATCAGGTACACGCCTTCCTCAAGCACCTTTTTCATGGCTTCCTCCGAAGTGTCAATAATGACCTTTGCACCTCTTTCCTTCCCGACGCGTGCCGCCCGCGCGTAAAAGTCAGCGGGCACGCCCGGCGGAAGACTTCCGCTGACTACCAGATATTCAGGTGCCGGATCCATGGCAGACAGGGCTGTCAGGAATTGTTCCCATTCCTGTTCCTGAAACTCGGGTCCCGGCATTCCAAAACGATACTGCCGGCCGGTGGATTCCTCCAGTACAACCAGGTTCTCCCGAATCAGTCCCCCAATGGGAAAGGGCCGATGGTTCAGTTCTTCCCGGTCCAAAAGTTTTTGGAGCATCTTTCCCGTCAGGCCGCCCGCGGGATAAAAGAGCAGGGATTCACCTCCCAGTTTCTTAATAGCCCGGGAGACATTCACCCCGCCCCCTCCCGGTTCGAATCGGGGAAATTTGCAGTACAGCTTTCGTTCGGCCCTAACATGCGCGACACTTGAACTCTTGTCGATCGCCGGATTCACGGTCATTGTCACGATGGTTTTCATAATTATCCCTCCCTGTGGCGGTCAGAGTATTTCTTCCATATTTTCAGGGTCATGTGTTCATTCGATTTCTCGCTGTTGCATGTTTGACGGAAATCAGGAAAAATGTTTTGCCAGATACCCATGTCCTTCACAATAACAGGGAATGTTCTTCATGTTCCGAAAATTTACCCGGGTGCGATATAATACCGGCCAAAAGTGTTCGTACCTGAGATAATGTCGGGCAATTATTTGAACAGTCTGGCAGATTGCTCTCTGAGGCGCAATCCCTGCACGGACTCTTCGCGATATAACTGGTTTCAAAATCAAAATTGTTTTTATTGATGTTTCCTAATGCCATCTTATAACCCTCCATTTTTCGGTAGTGGGTCAAATCCGTTGATCCTGAATCCGGGATTCAGATATCCGCAGATACAGTGCCCCGCAGAGACAGGGCATGCCCTGTCTCTGCTGCTGCTGCAATCTGAATTCTGTTTCATCAACAGGTTTGACCCACTACCCATTTTTCTAATCCAATGGTTCCCGGTAAATCCGGCATCAAAAGGGATAGCCATGCACATCAGTTCTCTGCCTCCCTCAGTGCTTCAAAGCCGGATATGACATCGAACAGTTCCTCGTCAATGCCGCTCTGGCGCAGACGGTGGAATGTTCCATTGAGATCCGCCAGCAGTTCGTCTATATTTTTGTCTGCACGCTGCATAGCGGCCAGGCGGCTGGCATTTTCACTTGCAAGGGATTCCGCGCAGGCACGGAAGAGCGAGACGAAAAGATATTCGCGGACGAGCGCAAGCAGTGTCGCAGTGCTGTCACCCATGACCTCGGGCAGATTCTTTGCGGGCCAGGGAATATCTGTCAGTCTGCGCCGCCAGTTTTCGTCCAGCGGCAGCAGACGCTGACTGACGGGCTTATAAACGGATCCTGTTACGGGGCGGTTATAAAAAAGGTGGAGTTCAGTATCGCTGCCCCGGATGTTGCGATTCTCGCTTTCTGCAAGAATCTGTCCGATGAGCGGGGTAATCCCCCTGACCGAGCCTGGCACGGTGAAGAGTTTGATCACAGACAGTCCCGCGTCTGCCAGGCGCGCATGAACGCGCTCACCCACAGCCCAGATCACGGGTTTGTCAGACCGTTCTGCCAGTGTTCTGACAGCGTAATCTGCCACTGCATCGTTGAAGCGTCCCACCAGTCCCTGGTCTGAACCGAACACGACGGCACCGATTGCAGCTGCACCTGTCTGTTTTTTCCGGTCCGCAGACAGAGTTCCTGCCCCGCTTTGCCGGAAGTATGCACCCAGCCCCAGTTCCACAGTGCGATAGTAATCGGCCAGTGCAGCCACCGATTTCTCGTATTGCCCTATGCCTGAGGCAGCCACTGCCTTCATTGTGCGGACAACGGATTGCAGATCTTCTGCCCCGCTGATCTTTCGGCGCAGACCTGCTGTGGTGCCGCTCATGATTTCCCCCGTAGCGCGGAGCAGATCAGTTCCCTGATCTCCAGGGCCGCAACGAAAAAGAATTCAGCGCGGATCTGCCGCATCCTGTGTGTGTGTGAATGTCCGAATATTTTGGCTGTTTCCGATTGTTTCATGACTGAACCCGCAGTTATCTGTTTTCAGTTATCAGTCAATATCAGTAGATCGAAAAGTTTTCCGCCGACCGGTTTCAGAATGGTTCCCGGAGTGCAAAAATTGTATTTTTGCATGAATGCCCGGCAGAAAACGCTCCGTTTTACCCATGTTCAGCGGTGCAAAAATACAATTTCTGCATTCCTCCGGAAAGTTTTCGATCTACTGAATATCATTGACGTAAGCAAAAAATCCCCCCGGCGGGCAATGCTGTTGACTTAAGGTCGGAGGAGTGCCAAACTTACAGTTTGGCAGGCTGAAATTATTAAGAAAATGACGTGCTAAACTGTAAGTTCAGCACTCCGGTTTTTCTTAAGTCAACGACATTGAGTTGGCAGTTATCTGTCTGTTTATTGCCTCGTTCACACGCTCCAGGCAGTTTTCAAATTCTGTCAGGTCGTGGGGTGACTTGATGGTGCGTTCTGCCAGCTCCGCAATACACTGCACCTGCTCACGGATTGCCCGCCGCCGGATCTGGCTGGTCGTCAGGTTGGCAATGTTCTGAAGTGCGTCAAGCATCCGTAACATGACGGCAACGTTGCCAGCGGCATTCTGCCGTATCTGGTCAAAGGCTTCGGCCAGCAGGTTCCCGAAGCTGGTACTACGGGTAATCACCCGCAGCTCCCCCTGATCCGTGAGGTTGGATGCCGCAATCCGGCGCGGCGCAAGCCGGATCAGGATCGCGGACAGATGATCCACGCAGATCACTGCTGTCGTGGTGTCATTGATGCCGGGTGACAGTGCTTTCAGGGCGATGTCCACAATCTGCCGGATACCAAAAGCCGGGTCATCTTCCACCGTGCGCTGACGGCTGATGACATAAATCTCATTCATCCCGTCAGTTATCCTGTCGTCCGGCTCGAACGGACCGGACACCGATACCAGCGGCGTGCCCTCAACGACAAACTCCCCGATGGCGCGTTCCATGCGCAGAACTGTGTCATGTTTCCGTGCTGCATCCAGAAGGGCCTTCATTTCGATACTCTCAATATAGCCGGTCTCCATCGCAGGGATGGCAATCCAGGATGGATGCACAGAAGGCATTCCAGAGCTGCTGTCCGTGTCTTTGCCGCGGTCTTCATCCGTGCCTTCTTCAGGAAACAGGTGGTCCACAGCAGAGATGGTCTCCTGCGCGGCAGAGGCAATAATGCTCGATGCCTGAATGGACCTGGAGATATGGTGAATAAAGTATATCAGAAACGCGATTCCGACAAAGGCAAGGAACAGTCCGCCCAGCACGGCCAGAGAAGGAACAAACGCTCCCTCATCCCCCCCGCGGATTGTCCGAAGCACTACCAGACAGTAGGCGAAGATGCCGACAAATACGCCGAGTACAACCTGATTGACCCTGTTGCGCATAAAATTGCGAATGACCCGTGACGTGTACTGACTGGATGTCAGAGAAATGGCAACAAGGGTGATGGAGAACACCACTCCGGCCACCGTTATCATTGAGCTGGCCACGGCCGTGAGCAGGCCCCGGGCACCGGCAGCACCCGCGCCGAAGAGCAGGGGCCACCGTTCAACAATTTGCAAATCTGCGGTTACATCCACGATGATCAGGACAGTGGC
>JAABRU010000009.1 GCA_011390755.1 Desulfobacteraceae bacterium
GATCTTTATCTCTTTTACCCTCTGTGTTTTTATTATTTTTTTACCGCAGAGAGGATTCTGTTTCCCAGTGACAGATCAGCGGATTTGGCCCGCTGCCGAAATTACGGAGTGCCAAACTGAAAGTCCGGCAGTATTTTTCTGAATCATTTCAGTGTCCCGGACTTTCAGTTCGGGACTCCGGACAGATTCTTTCCTTACGTCAGTGACATTGATGTGCGACATCAGAAAATGTAAGATGTTCTGGAATTAACTGTCTGGAATTATTGAGTCAGTATTCCGCCTTTCATTACATTCTCCGGTGTCCACTATAATAATAAATGCGAAAGAAGCGGAATAATGATAAACACCTATATTGAGAATCTCAGCAGAAGATATAAAAACGGCAACACAACAGAGCATTCATTCCGGGGAGACCTTCAGAAACTTTTTGAAGATCATGACAGCAATAAGGAATTTACCGTCACCAACGAACCCAAAAGAATTGAATGCGGTGCGCCGGATTTTATTGTCACAAAAAAGAAAATTCCGCTTGGGTATATTGAGGCCAAAGATATAGGTGTTTCCCTGGATAAAACAGAAAAAAGCGAACAGTTGAAAAGGTACAGGGAAAGCCTTGAAAACCTTATCCTTACCGATTATCTTGAATTCCGCCTGTACCGTAACGGCAAACCGGTTACTTCCGTAAAAATAGCAGAAGTCAAAGGCAAAGCAGTTGTTCCGCTTCCGGATTCATTCAAAGACCTTGAAAACCTTATCCGTAATTTCTGTACCCATGTGGGGCAGACCATAGAATCCCACCTGAAACTTGCGGAAATGATGGCAGGCAAGGCAAAACTGATGCAGGCTGTGATTGAAAAAGCGGTTACGGGTGATGAGGAAAACGAACAGGACAGCACACTGAAAGACCAGATGACCGCATTTCAGAAAATACTGATTCATGATATAAAACCTTCGGAATTTGCCGATATTTACGCGCAGACCATTGCCTACGGCATGTTTGCCGCCCGTCTGTATGATGAAACCCCGGAAGATTTTTCACGGCAGGAAGCCGCGGAACTGATACCGAAATCAAATCCTTTTCTGAGAAGCCTTTTTATTTATATTGCCGGGCCGGATATTGACGACCGCATTCTGTGGATAGTGGATGATCTTGCTGATATTTTCAGGTTTACCAATGTGGCAAAGCTGATGGAAAATTTCGGCAGTGCCGAACAGAAAAAAGACCCGGTGATTCATTTTTATGAAACCTTTCTGGCAAAATACAATCCGAAACTCCGTAAAAGCCGCGGGGTATGGTACACCCCGGAACCGGTTGTAAAGTTCATTGTGCGGGCTGTGGATGATATTCTGAAAACAGAATTCGGACTTCCCCGGGGTCTGGCAGATAATTCAAAAATAAAAACCGGTATGTTTGTGCAGGGTGTGGGAAAACAGAAAAAAGAAGTCCACAGGGTGCAGATTCTTGACCCTGCCACCGGAACCGGCACTTTTCTTGCGGAAGTCGTGAAGCATATTCATGAAAAATTCAAAGGCCAGCAGGGCATATGGAGCAGTTATGCTGAAGATCATCTTATTCCCCGTCTGAACGGTTTTGAAATCCTGATGGCCTCCTATGCGATGGCGCATCTGAAGCTCGGTCTGCTGCTGAAGGAAAGCGGTTTTCAGTCCAAAAAACAGGAACGGTTCAGAATATTCCTGACCAACAGTCTGGAAGAAGCGCACGAAGGCACCGGAACGCTTTTCACAAGATGGCTTTCTAAAGAATCTTCCGAAGCCAATTTTATCAAGCAGGATACGCCGGTGATGGTGGTGATCGGGAATCCGCCCTACAGTGGGGAAAGTGTCAATAAAGGCGAATGGATTATGAACCTTATGGAAGATTATAAAAAAGAACCCGGTGAGAAGATAAAACTGCAAGAAAAAAATCCAAAATGGATAAACGATGATTATGTGAAATTTATAAGATACGGGCAGCATTTTATTGAAAAAAATAAGGAAGGTATTCTTGCTTTTATAAATAATCACAGCTTTTTGGACAATCCGACATTCCGGGGAATGCGATGGAATCTCCTTTCTGTATTCGACAAAATTTATATCATTGATCTGCATGGAAATTCCAAGAAAAAAGAATCCTGTCCCGATGGTTCCAAAGATGAAAATGTTTTTGATATTCAGCAAGGGGTTTCAATAAATATTTTCGTTAAAACAGGCAAAAAAAAGAAAAACCAACTTGGAGAAATTTTTCATTATGATCTATATGGGAATAGAGAAAGCAAATATGATTTATTGCGAAATCAAACTATTAAAGATATTGGCTTTTCAAAACTTCCCAATGTAAAACCGCTTTATTTTTTTGTGCCGAAGGATTTTGAGATTCAGAAGAATTATGACAAAGGCTTTTTTGTGAATAATTTGTTTCCAATAAATTCCGTAGGAATTGTTACTTCAAGAGATACCTTTGTTACAGACACTAAAAGAGAATCTCTTATTGAAAGAATAAAATCATTTTTTATTCTTGATGAAACTCAGATTAAGTTAGAATTTGGTTTAAAAGAAAACAAATCATGGAAGATTGTTTCAGCAAAAAATAATGCTAACTGTTTTGATGAAAAGTACATTCATACTATTTATTATCGTCCTTTCGATATTCAATATATCTATTATGAACCTAATTTTATTGAGCGTTCAAGAAAACCTATCATGCAGCATTTTCTTATAGGTGATAATGTCGGATTAATTGTTCCAAGACAAGCAATTACGGATAACTGGTCTCATATACAAGTATCAAAAAATATCATTGATAACCGAATTCATTACAGCAATAAAGGTATTCCAATATTAGCACCTCTATATCTTTACCCAGAAGCAGACAGTCAACAAACTCTTGTCAACAATACGAAACGAACCCCCAACGTGAACCCACAACTACTCAAAAAAATATCCGAATCCCTAAACCTCACCTTCACCCCGGAAAAAGAGGAAACAAAAGGCACCTTTGCGCCCATTGACATACTGGATTATATCTATGCGGTACTGCATTCCCCTGCCTACCGTGAAAAATACAAAGAATTTTTAAAAATTGACTTCCCCCGTGTACCCTACCCCAAAGACGAAAAAACCTTTTGGCAGATGGTGAAAATCGGCGGGGAACTCCGCACGGTTCACCTGCTGGAAAACCCCATAGTGGAACAGTACATCACCGCATACCCGGAAGGCGGGGATAACACCGTTTCCCGGAGCATCACCCGGAAAGACTTTGAAATAACCGACAAAAAAAAGAAAACCGGTCGTGTATGGATTAATGACAGCCAGTATTTTGCCGAAATACCCGTAACAGCATGGGAATTTTACATCGGCGGATACCGGCCAGCCCAAAAATGGCTGAAAGACAGAAAAGGCCGGACACTGAATTTTGATGAGATCCTGCATTATCAGAAAATCATAGCGGCCCTGCATCAGACCGACATGCTGATGAAGAAAACTGATAAGATAAGTTTTATGTAATTAAAATATGATCTATAGTTTCGCATTTTTTTATAACCATTTGATTTTATTTTAACCACGGAATATACGAAATACACGAAAGACACAGAATATTACCGGAACATATTTATCCTGTATTATTCATAAACCTGAACAAATCTCCGAATCATAAGGCTTCGGCTGAAAACCGGGGGGAAAGCCGCTATTGCGCATTTGTCTTATTTTCGGGCGACTGCCGGAATGTATGAATAATGCGGGTTAAGAAATTACGGAGTGCCAAACTGAAAGACTTCGGCGAGCCCGGTCGGGTTGTTTGGCAGTATTTTTCTGAATCATTTCAGTGTTCCAAACTTTCAGTTCGGAACTCCGGCAAATTATTTCTGCCTTAAGTCAATGACATTGAATAGCGATTTGCAAAAATCTGACTTTTTACGGGTTCATCAATATTGCAGGATAAAAATCCAGGCAAGAAACGTAAAGAAATTGCAAAACCTGTCAAAGATGTTTTTAAGTTGGTCCCATCAGGCAAACATACGATCGGCAGGGATTTAGACAGATTAGAACCTACTCCGCCGCTGCAATACAGGATGCAATGAATATTATCACTAGGACTTACGCAGTTGAATTTTGATGAATCGGTAAAAAGTCCAAATTTCAAAAATTGCTGTTAATAAAATCAGTAAATTAATATGTATCAAAACCTGATTTTCGGACTTTTTACGAGATCGTCAAGTTTTAAAAACTTGAAAGTCGAGTATAATATCCCGTAAACAGTTTTTCATTTGATTTCTTTTTTTCAATATTATATTGGTACTGAATTGCGGGTCAATGTCATTGACTTAAGACTCCCCTCCCTGAGGGAGGGGCAGGGGGAGGGTGAAAAGGGGCTTTAATTACAGTCCCCTTTCTGTATCAACAGTTCGGTAAAAAAAATTCGGACTGAATAATTTCAGCAGGTTGTAAAACGCAAAGAAAATATTCAGATTTAATGATTTCAGACAGTTATATTCTTATGCTCTGCAAATCAGAGAAAATTACCGAACCATTGTGTATAGGTACTCGGCAAAAAATAAACCCTCTGAAACTGTTCGGCAGAAACATGCCCGGTTTTTGTTTATTCTCTGCTGACGGGATGAACCGGGGGAATTATCTTTTTCCGGGTCCCATAATCTGACACCCCGCTATTATGATAATGAAAGCGGGGGATACAAAAGAATGGAAGCAGAGTTTCAGCCTCACCATGAAATATACCATATATGAATGGTGGTATTTCAGTGCAGCGATTCACTGGTATCCCGAAGGTGCTCAGCAGCAGTCCCTGGGATTCGGCTTTTTTGACTGGCATCCGGGAACCTTTTCCCTTCAGTGCAGTAATTATTCCGGAAACCGTTTTTCTTCGGGGGACCTGGCAGATAATAACGGAAGTTTCAAAAACGGAGCGCTGTGTGCATTGCGGTCGTGGGTGTGGTAATTGCTGCGCTCTGTATCCACACAGCCCAAAAACATCTCTTTTCTGCAAATGATATTCCTGATATGCCGAGTGCGAAAATGAAGGCGGAGACCGGTTTTGCGCAGACACTTTCATATAAACGGCCATGACCGCAGGGTCACAACGAAGCATAAAAGTCACCGGTAATATGCAAAAACCGCTTCGCTTATTTTTTGCACTCCGGAGACTTTCATATAAAACGGCCATGATATGCATTCACAACGAAACATGAAAGCTGCACGGAGTGCGAAAATGAAGGCCGAAGAGCCGGTTTTTCGCAGACACTTTCATATAAAGGAGAAGCGTACATGTCCCCTACCATACTGATTATTGATGATGAAAAAAGAATCAGAATACTGCTGAGGATCATGCTGGAAAAAGAGGGATACAATATACTGGAGGCAGAAAACGGTGAAGAAGGTATCCGTCTGTTTCATTCCCATACTCCGGATCTGATCATCAGCGATATCATCATGCCGGAAAAAGAGGGTGTGGAAACCATCTGCGAACTCCGCCGCAGCAATCCGGAAGTGAAAATTATTGCCATTTCCGGCGGCGGCAGGCATCTTGCAGAAGATTATCTGCCACTGGCAAAAGAACTCGGGGCCGTAAAAATCATGAGAAAACCCATTTTCCGGGAGGATCTGATACAGACGGTTGCAGAGGTGCTGACACCGTGAAAATTATGTTTTTCCGGCCCGGACACTATGATTTACTGAAAAAATGCAGCAAAGGAGTTGCCGGACGAAAGACTTCGGCAAGATCAGGCGAGTCGTTTGGCAGTGCCTGACAGATGACAGCCGCTCACAGACTTTCAGTAGATCGAAAAGTTTCCCCCGGATACGGTTTTACGACTGTCCCGGAGTGCAAAAATTATATTTTTGAACGGCCGCCGATCCCCGCTGACCCATGCAAAAATACAATTTTTGCACTCCTCCGGAAACTTTTCGATCTGCTGACTTTCCGCCTGCGGTTCCTCCGGAAGCGGCACATTCATATTTCAAATCGCCCTAATCTGAAAACCTGAAACGAAGGAAGGAACGAATATTTTGGAATATCCGAAAATTGATGCATTGAACCAACTGATTGCAAGACTGCGCGGCAAAAAAGGCTGCCCCTGGGACCGAAAACAGACACCGCAGACCATGGCCCTGTATCTTAGGGAAGAGGTCTATGAACTGGCGGATGCCATAGAAACAGGAGATCCCTCTCTGATATGTGAAGAACTGGGGGATGTACTTTTTCAGCTGCTCTTTATTGCAAAACTCTTTGAAGAAAAGGGACTGTTTGATATTGAAACCGCTGCAGGAAAAATTGAAGAAAAAATGATCCGGCGCCATCCCCATGTGTTCGGAGACAGCAGGGTGGAAAATGCCGAAGATGTCCGTAATCGCTGGCAGCAGATCAAAAAAGAGGAAAAAAACAATCTTTCGGCAAAATCCATTCTGGATTCAGTCCCGCCCAAACTTCCGGCACTCATGCGGGCCTACCGGATTTCCGAACGGGCGGCCCGCACCGGCTTTGACTGGGATAATATTGCCGGTGTTATGGAAAAAACAGAAGAGGAATGGAAAGAATTCAGGGAAGAACTGGAAAAAAACGGGGATACGGGCCCTGACAGTGAGCAGAATAAAAAAACCGCCCTGGAATTCGGAGACATATTATTTACCCTGGTCAATGTGGCCCGCTTTGCCCGCATTCATCCGGAAACCGCCCTGGCCGGTGCAACCCGCAAATTTGAACAGCGTTTTAAATACATGGAAGCAAAAGCCGCTGAAAAGGGAATCAGTATTGATGATGTCCCGCGTCCGGAAAAAGAAAGATTATGGAATGCGGCAAAAAATACCGCATCCGAATCCTGACTGTAAAATGAAACAGTTCCGGCCGCGGTGCTGCATAAAGTCCCCATCAGGAAATTCTGTACGGATTGATGACAAACACGGGAACAGGAGCTGTTTTAATTACCCGATCCGCCACCGAACCGAAAAACGCTCTTTCCAGTCCCTTTCTCCCATGGGTTCCCATAATAAGCATATCAATATCGCTGTTTTCAATATATTTCAGAATTTCTTCGGAAATATCACCGGAAACCACCTGTGCTTTTACCGCAGAACGCATCGGAAAAAATTTGTCTTTGAATTCCTGCAGACATCTTTCCGCTCCCTCACAGATTTCATTTTCAAGTGTCTGAATTGAAATATTCGGAACATAAACAGCTTTGAAATATTGAAATGCACGCGCGACAAACAGAAGATGAATTTCTGCATCAAACTTTTCTGCCATTGTCAGCGCATAAGGAACAATTTTCGGAGATGTTTCAGATAAATCAACCGGAAACAGTATTCTTTTTACTTTTTTCATCATATGCCCTCCTTTTGTTATTGCATTCACAGCTTATCTTCTATAGATTTCCGGAAATTACATTTCACTGTGTTGTCAGTCGGAGATATACTCATGTATTATCTTCTCCCTGCCGCCTTGTGCAATTTTATTTCTGAAAATCTATCGCATTTAAGATAATTGTTTTGGGGTAGGTCGGGATGAACGCAGTGAACCCCGACATGCTGAATCTGCCGGGGTTCGTTCCTCACCCCAACTGCAGAAAACTCCAAAAATATTTTCTTAAACACTATATATGCAGGAAAAACTGTTTTCAAAAAGAGAACTTTCAATATTCATGCCATAGTGAATCATATAAATTGCATATATAAGATTATGAAAAACGGAAGTATTACAGACAATGTCAAAAAATACACGCAAAACCGTGTAAGAAAGGATGTCAGTATTTTTTACAGCATGTAAAAAATACGATTTTTTTCTGTCTGTCATTTTTATACCATTACTTAAAAGATTTCCGGTTACCGCATTTCCCGAAAGTACTGCGTACATGAATTTTTCCTCTGCCGGATACCCCGAAATGTTTTAAGTATCGGTATATACTTTTCACTGAATATTTTTCCGATTTTTTCAGGATACAATTTTATCCAGAATCGCTTCTGTCTCCTGCCGCATATACTCCGGAACCGGTATGCGCCATTCTTTTTCCGGATCCGTCCGGATTTGCGGCCACCAAAGGCTGAGAATCAGTTCTCCCCCGCTGAGTTCCGCTTTCTGAATATAGCGGATGCGGCCCCCTGCCCGAAAATATTCATCATTGAAAAGCACTTCCTGAACCCCCAGAGCCACATGGGCCGGAAGCGGATCCGCATAATTGCGGCGACGGATAAGATGATTGACACGACTGACCACTGCGCCGATAACAGCACCGGGTATCAGTCCTGCCAAAAGACCGATCACCGCCCCTGCAAGGGCTTCGGGAATCCCCTCATCCGCACCGATCATGCCGCCCGTCAGCAGACCGACCAGGGCGAAAAGAAAAGTCAGACAGCCCAGCTGAACCCGCCAGTCTCCTTTTTCTTCCTGCCACAGGGTTTCCCGCATGATTTTCCATTCTTCCTCCGAATAAGACCATTGCACCAGGGCGCGGTGGCGCAGAAAATCCTTCATCTTTGCGGTCGTCAGATGACTGCGTATGCGGAGAATGATCCAACCCAGAAAAAACAGGGCAAAGAGGATGCCGCCCAGTATGTAAAATACAATACTCCAGGAAGAAGCGGATAACTGCAATGCAAAAGCAGTTATGAACAGAAACAGGGGAAGTATCATCAAACCTGCAAAAGTTGTCATTCCGGCAGTATAGGGTTTTTTGATCTGTATTCCGGTTTCGTAAGTGCTTTTCATAATCAGACCTCCTCGGATCCGGTTTATGGTTCTCCAATTTTGGTTTTTCCGGGCACAGTTTTTGCCCTTGAACCGGATTGCTGAAAAACGGCTGTTTCTGCCTCCGAAAACGTGAAAACAGGTCAAAAAAGGTATGTTTTCGGGCTCAGCAATTTTTGCTGGTGTCCTGCTCTGATTGAAAATCCTTATTCACTGTGCTTTTGCAGGTGATTCTGAAAATTCTGTAATCTGTTTCGGAATCAGTGCATTAAGAAACGGGCGGTAAGGTTTTTTCAATTACCGCAGGACACAAACGAATAATTCAGGTTAAGTAAAACAATGCAACAGAAGGAAATTATATTTTTATCAGGAGCTGCGCAGCGACTGTTTTATTACATAAATGGCAAGGAACTTTTGCACAGCTGCTTACACTTTTCCTGCAATTGCTCTGCCCAGATCTTCTGTATCCGTATTTTCGGTCCTGACATCTTTTATAATCCGTCCGTCGAAAAAAACAAGCACCCGGTCCGCGACCATGAGGATTTCATCCAGCTCCGCGGAAGAAAAAACAAGGGCCGTATTTTTTTTACAGTATTTCTGAAGGTGTTCCCATACCCAGTGCGCGGATTCCAGATCCAGCCCGCGGGTGGGATTTTCCAAAAGCAGCAGGGACGGATTTTCCGAAAGAAAGGACAAAAGAAGACGCTGCTGATTTCCGCCGGACAGGGAACGGGCCGTGGATTCGGCTTTGCCTCTGATGCGGAAATAATCAATGTTTTTTGCGGCTTTGCCCAAAGCCTCCGCCCAGCCCACCAGCAGGAATTTTCCCCGGTTGGTCAGGGCAAAATGTTCTGTAATACTCATATCGGGAATCAGTCCCTCTTCCAGACGGTCTGTGGGAAGAAAGCAGATTTTTTCCTTTCGGAAAGCATAATAATCTTTGCCTTTCATGTTTTTTCCTTTCAGACGGATATTTCCCCCGGCAGGAGAAATCAGACCGGCGGCGGCACGGAGAAACACACCCTGACCGCTGCCTTCCAGACCCGCCAGTCCGACAATTTCTCTTTCTCTGACTGTTACACTGCATGAATGCAGCCCGGTTCTGCCTCCCCCGGCCGAAACATTTTCCATCTGCAAAATGTTTTTCCCCGGTTCCGCGGCACAGCGGGGGGGAGGAAGCGGGGCCTTTCCGAACATCATTTCCAGCACTTTTTCTGTATCAAAGGGGGATGCGGATTCACCCGTGACTTTTCCATGACGCAGCACTGTAATCCGGTTGCAGAGAAAATCCACATCCTCCAGTTTGTGGGAAACCAGCACCACACTCCTGCCTTCCCCGGTCAGTTTTTTTAAAGCCCGGAACAGGGATTCTTTTTGCAGGGAAGATATGCCTGTGGTGGGTTCGTCCAGAATGAGCATCCGGGTTCCCAGGGCCAGCAGTCGGAGAATTTCCAGTTGCTGCCGTTCTCCCACCGTCAGGCGGAAAAGCTGTGCATCCGGGTCCAGATCAAAATCCAGATGCCCGGCCATCTCCCGGAATGCGGCTGCAAATTTTCTGCGTCTGATTTTAAAACCCCGCACCTGTCCCAGCATGAAATTTTCCAACACCGAAAGCCGGGGAAAATCCAGCGGATCCTGATAAAGCATTCCAATTCCCAGTGCTGCGGCTTCTTCCGGGCGATTATAATCCGCAATCTGTCCGTTGGCCAGAACAGAACCGGAAGTTTTCGGAATATAACCGGAAAGAATTTTCATCAGGGTGCTTTTTCCCGCACCGTTTTCCCCCAGAATACCATGAACGGTTCCCGGTTCAATGCAAAGACTGACACCGTCATTGGCACGCACAGAACCGTAATGTTTATGAATATTCCGCAGTTCGATTTTCAGGTTTTGCATGTTTTCCCTTACAGTTTCGGATATTTTCAAAAGAATGTAAGCAAATCAGCATACTATCGGGCAAACATTTATAAGCAGTTGAAATCATTAAATTGAAAACAAACAGATGATTTTATCAACTGTCTGACTTTATCTGTTTTAGCAAAACATTCAGATTTTTTGTCCGCCAGTATGGCAAAACAGTGCAAATGAGCGGATTCCGGTTTTCAGGGTTTTATGAAAAGCGGGAGCCGGGAAATCTGCCGGATGACTTTCTGCACTGTTTTGATCTGTTACTGCTTTTTATTATTTATGCTCTATCCGGTATTTTTCTTTTTCCAGATGCAGGATATGTCCGATGCAGGCGGGGATTTCATCCGGGTAATGACTGACATATATAATCCGGGTATTGGTATGCCTGCCGATATAATCCGCCCATGTCAGAATCATCTCCCGGTTTCCGGCATCCAGGCCCTGGCAGGGTTCGTCCAGAATGAGAAGGGCCGGGGATTTGACCATGGCGCGGGCCAGGAGTACCATGCGCTGTTCTCCGCAGGAAAGACGGTCAAAAAGACGTTCTGATTTATCTTCAATTCCCATCTCCGCCATCTGCTGCTTTGCTTTTTCCTTTTGCATGGCATCGGCACCGCGGTAAAGTCCGACCGAATCAAAAAAACCGGACAGCACCGCATCAAAGGCCGTGAGGGATTTGCGGTAGCGGATCTGAAATTCCGAAGAAACCAGCCCGATATGCTTTTTGATTTCCCATATGCTTTCCCCGCTGCCCCTGCGTTTTCCGAAAAGATAAATTTCGTTGGCATATGCCTGCAGACTGTCTCCGGAAATCATGCGGAGGAGGGAGGTTTTTCCGGCACCGTTGGGGCCTGATACGGCCCAGTTTTCTCCGGGGCGGACAGTCCAGTTCAGATTTTCAAAAACAATTTTATTTCCGTAGCGGACTGCAAGGTTTTTCATTTCAATCAGGGGATCCGCCGGAGAGGCGGGCAAAGAGGAGGGGACTGATTTTTTATGAATGGAAAAAGGGAGACGGGAGTGCTTTTTCTCGGACCGGGAAGCGGACACAGCCTGTTTCAGTATTTCTGAGCGAAGGCCCCGGAGCGTTACGCGGCAGTCCCGGACACAGAGAACATGGGAAATTTCCGGCAGAATTTCCGCTTCCCTGTGTGTAACCAGAATGATCTGCATATTTTCTTTTATCAGAGAACGGAGGGTTTTGCGCAGATCCCGGCGGGAATCCGCATCCAGACCGTCAAAAGGCTCATCCAGAATCAGGAGCCGGGGAATGCGGATCAGGGCACGGGCCATGAGTACTTTCCGCATTTCTCCGGTGGAAAGAAAACGGATGGGACGATCCGGCAGAAAGGGAATTCCCAAACGTTCGGCTATCTGTGTTACCGGGGGGGATTCCGGATCTTCCGGGCAGATAATCTGCCGGGCAGTGGTCAGACTGTTCAGATTGCCGCTGAAGTAACGGGCATGATCCAGCTCTTCTTCCCTGGCAATCATGCGCCGCTGCAGTTCAAAAGAGATATAGGTGACAGCCCCGGCAGGAAGGAAGCGACGGACTTTTCCCCGCACAATGGGCAGTTCTCCGACCAAAGCCCGTACCAGGGAAGATTTCCCGGCTCCGTTGGGCCCCAGCACAGCCCAGTGCTGACCTTCACGGATTTCCCAGTCTGTATGGGACAGAATCCGGCGATCTCCCAGACGGACACTGATATCTTTAAAAGAAATCAGCGGGGGGGAACTGTGGCAGTTTATTGCTTTGCCTGCCGAGCCCTTTTTCAATTGTGCCATCTGCGGGGGGGACATCAGTCGGGAAGCATGTCATAGAGATAAAGCATCACATCCGAGCGGGTAACTATGCCAATCATATTTCCGGCATCAGTCACTACCGGCAGTCTTCCAATATCATATTTTACCATAAGCTGTGCTGCCTGCATGGGGCTTCTGTCCGGACCGATGGTGATTACATCGGCATTCATAAATGCTTTCACCGGTGCCTTTTCCCCGGATTTCTTTTTGATTTTCCGGAAATCCCTGCGGGAAATGATACCGGTGATTTTTTCCCCTTCGATTACCGGCAGACCGGTACAACCCTTATCCCGCAGCAGCATCCCCACCTCTTTCATGGAAGTATCGGGAGAAACGGCAAAAACAGGAAAAGACATCAGATCACTGACCCGTACCGAGGCCTGCTGATTGCCTTCCAGCAAATCTGTTATCATCTCTTCCGCAGTATCGGGGTTGACAAAGTTCAGGGTTGCGGAACCGGCACCGGCATGACCGCCGCCGCCCAGACTCCGCATAATTGCACCGATGTCCAGTCCGTCTGCATTGCTGCGCCCGATGACAAAGGATTTTCCCGGTTTTTTCCCGGTGAAAATGCCGAAAACAGCATCCGCATTCAGGATTTCCCGGCACATATGCACCACCAGGGCCAGACTTCCCACATGTCCGTCAATGCCGAGCTTATGAAAACTGATATTATATCCCCTGATACGCCGGGTGTTTTCCGAGCGGAGCATTTCAAATAAAATATTTTTCTGCTTTTCACCGTACACCGGCCGCAGCCAGGAAGACAGCACATTCAGATCCGCTCCCTTTTCCAGCAGCCAGGCCGCAGCCAGTGCATCTTCGGGCCGGGTTGTGGGAAAAAGAAGATTGCCCGTGTCTTCATGAAGGGCGGTCAGAAAAAGGGTGGCCTGCACCGGGGTCGGTTGTATATTTTCGGCCCGCAGCTGCCGCACCATCAGGGTAATATTGGCCCCCATAGCCTCATGGCAGGTCTGGTTGGCACTGATATCCCCTTTGTCCGGATGATGATCCCAGAGAATCACTTCCAGATCTTCTTTCTGCCGCAGTTTTTTCATCCCGTCCAGTCGGTCCCATCTGTTTACATCCACCACAATCAGACGGGTGATTTTTTCCGCTTCGATTTCATTGGGAGACAGTACATGAAACACTTCCTTATGTATGCTCATAAAGGCTTTGACATTGGGATTGATGTTTTTGGGGATAACCGGCACTGCTCTGGGATACAGCAGGGTGGCTGCGATCATGGATGCAAAGGCATCAAAATCGGTATTTTTATGAGATGTTACGATTTCCATAATATAAGCGGGCTGTTTTTTTGTTTTTCAGATTATATTTTCGGGAAATTCAGCTTGATGAATATGTAAAAAGTCCGAAATACGGGGATTTCAGCAATTTAACATACTGATTTTACTAAGACTGAATTCCGGAAAAATGACTTTTTACCGGTTCATCAGGCTTACAGGAGGGAATTTCAGATATACTCAGCACCGGAATAAACCGAATTTCTGAATTTCAGACTCCGTTTTCTGTATGCTGAAATCTGCCGGTGATACAGAATCATTTCAGGCTGTCTCCTAATTCCGGGGCTTTTTAAGAAAGCGCAGTGTAAGTATATCTCTCCGGATTTATCCACTGCACTCATAAACGTTCTGTTTCTCTGGTGAAATCTGTATTGATTCCCTTGAGAAAACCGCGCATTTCTACAGGTTTTTTCTCCGGAATCAACTCAATGCGGTCATCAAAAGGTATTATTTTTATTTTCTGCCCCGGTACAAGTTTGAATGATTCCCGTATCTGTTTCGGAATAACAATCTGATAATCTGAAGAAATTTTTATGGATTGCATGAATATAATCTCCTGCGGTCCGGTCAGAATATGAAATGCATTGCAGTTTTATGTATTGTTCGGCACTTCCGCATGTATGGTTTCAGGTCGGATATTATCTTTATCCGGAAGTGTTTCGGCTTCCTCTGTCTGTTCTGTTTCATTTTCTTTCCAGGCAACCAGGGGTGTTTCCCGTGCTTCTTCTACAGTTTCCTCATGGTATTCCAGTCGGGCCTGCGGTTTTATGCCCCGGCTGTATTCCAGTTCCAGACGGATTTTGTTCAGTTCCGCCTGATTGTCAATATTCCGTTTTGCCAGCAGATAACGCAGATAGATGACCCAGGCAAAAAGTCCGATCAGAGCAGCTGCCCCGGAAATGACCACCCATTTGAAACGCACCAGGGTATCCACGCTGACTTTGGCAATATAACCGACCATATTGGGCAGTACCCAGTACATGAAAACCAAAAGCAGAACCAGAAAACCGATGGTAAATATGTTGAAACTGCTTACAGTTGTCATCATCCGCTCAAATTCCGTACCGCTGTTTTTCTTTTGACTTTCTTTATCCCCCTCTTCTTTGTTTCTGATTGCATCTTCATGAAAAAGAGATACATAGGCTTTAACCGTAAATGCAAAAAGCAGGATAATACCGATGGGAATTCCCACGGCCGCCGTAAACCAGGCCCGGAAAGGAAAAGGGGTTTCTTTGACAACCAGTTTTCTTTGAAACTCACTCACCGGGCCGAAGGTTTTTTCAAAATAATATTTATTGAAATCACTCAGATTATTTCCGTCTGTCACATAAACAAGATTGCCGTTCTGATCGGAAAAATGCAGCATACTCTTGCTGCCGGATTTCATCATGGCCACAGCCAGAATTTCCAGTTCGATCAGAATCAGCACGACCGCGATAATGATAAATACGGTTTTATTGTCTTCCACCAGTGATGCAATATTTTTGTATTTCATATAAATTCCTTTTTGCGGTATGTAGTGCTCTGTTTCATTTAAAATTGCAGGTCGGGTTAGCGAAGTGTAACCCGGCATTCGGATGTTCTGCTCCGAAATATCTGCACAATTTTAAGTGAAACAATGCAGCAGGTTATTTCCTGAAAAGAAAGTACCGGAGGAGTGCCAAACTGAAAGTCCGGCAGTGTCTGACAGATGACAGCCCGGTCACAGACTTTCAGTCTGTGATGCCTCCGGAAGCGGTACATTCATATTTGGAAATCGCCTTATTTTCTCTCAACCGCTGTCTGGAAAGTCCTCTGTGAGTTACTGATACCGGGCATCCCCAAACCATGCGGATTTATTGTATTTGTGTATTATTTCAGGATATTGGATGTCTGCTGGGCATCTTTGAAAAAAGACTCTCAGATTCGGATCGGAAAGCAGCAGCAGAAATGTCCGGTACAGGCACGGACCGGGGAAGGCAGCAGGGTGTAAAACAGAAAAAATCCGAACAACTGCCCGAAATACCCGGCAACCGAACCGATCCGATGCATTAAATTTATTTATCATGATAAGATATGATATTCAAGTTGTAAATAGCAGGATTCCGGAAAAACTTCTGCTGTGCATAAGGGGATTAATGATAAGTACCCCGTCAATAATCCTGTAACATTTTTTGAGTTGAAAGTCTTTGAAACTGAAGTGCCATAAGTCAGAAATATGTTACAAAACTTTTGCTGAGGTATACTGTCCACCCGCATATACTGCGCTTTCTGAAAAGCCCCGGAATCCGGGGACAGTCTGAAATGATTCCCCGTATCACCGGCAGATTTCAGCATACGGAAAACGGAGTCTGAAATTCAGAAGTTCAGTTTATTCCGGTGCTGAGTATACTTATTAAAAACCCAAGTTGTCACCTATCGGGGCAGTAAGCAAAAATCAGACTGTTACAGGATACTCAAAAGTTACCGGAACGAAAAATCAGCAGGTTGCGTTTATAGCTGGCAACCTGGGTTATTAAAATGAAGTGGATATAAGATATCCGCAAAAATGCAGAGGTTTTTTAAAACCGTTTCCCGGATATTTATCAATATTAATTTTTAATTAACTGTCAGGAGAATATAAATGAATAACGGCTTATACGCACTGGACAGAAGCGGGCAGTCTTTTGCCAATTATTTTCAGATTGAGCAGGTATTATATGACAGCAGAAGCAAATATCAGAAAATCACCGTGTTTGATACAGCGGACTGCGGCCGGATTCTGATGCTCGACGATTTTTTTAACGTAAGTACCCCTATGGAGGCCTTTTACCACGAACCCATGTCCCATGTTCCCCTGGGCCTGGCAGGCAGACGCAGAAATGTGCTGATTATCGGGGGAGGGGATTTCGGAGTTGCCAGGCATGTTGTCAAACACAAAGATGTGGAACAGCTGACACTTTGCGAGATGGACGGGCAGGTGCTGGACGTGTGCCGGGAGTTTTTTCCGGACTGGGCGGCCTGTGAAAAAGATCCCCGTATGCAGGTCCGGGTGGGAGACGGAGCCGCATATCTCAAAGACTGCCCCCCGCACTCCCTGGATGCCCTGATTATTGACTCCACGGATCCCTTTTTCAATGCATCGGTTCTGGTGACAGAGGATTTTTATAATGCCGCATACCGGGCTTTGCAGCCCGAAGGTGTGCTGATACAGATTGTTGCGGATTATTACTTTTACAAAAAAATCTGGCCAGATGTTCTTTCGGTGATAAAAGGCCATTTCCCGGCCTGCCGCCCTCTGTTTTTTTATGTTCCTTTTTATGTGCTGGGTTCCTGGGGGTTGCTGCTGGCAGGAAAAAACCGGGAACAACTGCGGTCGGAAAAAATTACCCGGGAATATCTGGACAGCATCGGCGGTGTGGAAACACTGACACCGGAGATTGTTGCCGGGGCTTTTTCTCTTCCGCCCTATATCCGGAATGAGCTGAAGGATTTTCTGTAAATACCGCGGCAGTGGGTCAAATCCCCTGATGAATGAGATTTCCCATTGCAGGGTCGTACTGCATAGGCCCGTCAGATCACGGCTTCTTCGGACAGTCTGAAAAAGCCGTGATGAAAAATACTTTGGGGGTAATCGTTCCGGTTTCTTCGGAGTGCTGCGCACATGGCCCCGGCGGATGCTGTATCACCCGCATGTTCATTATGCTGCGCCGGGCGGGGCTTTGTCATCCGGGAACGGCCTGCGGCATCCTTCCCGCATGGATTTTTAGCTGCTGTTCCGGGTTCTGCCGAAAGACGGCCGGGCATCCTGAACCCCCGATTGAATCCGGGCTGCATCCCTGAATTGTTTTCTGTGAAACATCAGACAGTTGTTTTGCAGGAATTTCATTTTGTGCCGGTGCGGAGACCGGTCGGTTCAATCCACATGGGTTAGAATGCTCATGGTATGTGAAACAAATTGATAATTATATACTCAATGCCGTTTCCTTAAGACTTCCCTCCCCTGAGGGAGGGGCAGGGGGAGGGTGAAAACGGAGCATAAATTCAGACAGCTGCTGTCCCCCTCCCCTAACCCCTCCCGCCGGGGGAGGGGAACTTTCTGCTTAAGGAAACGGCATTGATTATATACGCAATAATTTGCTAACAAGAATATCTACATCTGTATAAGGATTTATTTTGTAAATTTTTTGCTTCATGCGTTTGGCATCATCTACGCTATGGTAATTTCTTACTTTCTTTGCATTTGCAATTGCATCTCCTGTATAATCTTTAAGAACAGTATAATGATTATCATTTTTTTTATAATCTGGCATATATCCATTATTTTTAAGAAAATTTATTAAATCATCTCCTTTTTCAAAGACTTTTGTTGTATACTTGTAGTGTAATAGGAACCAGAACTCAAATGAGATACTTGAAAAAGCAATATTTATCCTGTTGGCATTTGCCTGATCAAAAGCCTGCGGATGCCTCGTGTAACCATCTTTATCTATAACTATCCAAATATCTTCGTAAGGATTCCTTTCCCGAATAGCTTCTTTTTTTAGAATTTTAGCTTGTTCAACTAATTCTTTTGCTGTATTTTTTGAAGAATCATATATCTCAATTCTTAATGCGGATAACCTGTTACTGATTGCTTTATCTCTTTTTAACCCATTAAAATAATTGGGTTCCGTTTTTTCACCTTCACAAAGAATTAGTATTCTGTCATTAGGTTGTATTTTTTTATTCTGTCTTTTTTTTGGCATTCTCCACCCATTTATTAAAATTTCCAATTACAGGTAATGCACCGAATCTGCCGCTTAAATACCACTTGTCAAATGGAATATTTGATCTTACTTTCCTATAATCAAAATCGCTAACAGAATATAGTGAAGTAGCACCAAATTGATTCTTTTCCGTTAACCATATCTGGTCCCTTCTTAACAAATCCGGATTTAATAAAGATGTATCATGCGTGGCAAATATCAATTGTGCATTATTGGGATTTGCATTTTGGAAAAGGTTTATTATATGCTGGGTTAATAACGGATGTAAACTGTTATTAAGTTCATCAACAATAAAAACCAGTCCATGATATAAAACATAAAGAATTTTACCTGCAAGATCATAAAGTTTAACAGTGCCAGCTGATTCTTCTGCTAAATCAAAAGAAATAGTCCCGATTTCTTTATCATTCTCAAATAATTTATGAAACATCTGTGGGCGATATTGTAAATCTTCAATAATCCTCTTTTTAATTTCATCAGGCATATCATGTGGGAAATTAATAATATCTTCAGCAAACGTCCTTTTATTAATATCAAGGTATTCAATACCTACATCAGCAATCTGCAAAAATTCACTTATAATTTGTTTATTAATGAAATGATCTTTTTTTAGACATTCCTGTGTGGTAAAGTCAGGTAGTGATATGCCATTCTCAGATAAATCTGATATTATTATATTATTCTTGAAATATAAATAAATTTCCTCTAACACTTTGTTATTGCTATTTGCACATTTGGACAGAAAAAGATTATTCTTCAGAAGTTGTTTCTCAACAGAGCGAGCAGGACCTCTAAAATAATCACCAAAGTTAACTTTTTTACCTTTTTCTCTTAAAAACAAAGTGGCTTCCTGACCTTTAGGAAAAAATACCAATAATTCTTTTATGATTTCCTCGGAATTAAAAACAATTGTGTATCTGTATCTTATATGATTTTCTATGATAAATTCGATTTCAAATTCTGTGGGCAGATCTGCCCATTTTTTATCAAGTTTAAAGGGTTGATAATATTTAATTTTTTCATCAAGTTTCAAATCTGTTGACAGAACAATGAAGTCTTGTAATACATCAAATGCACTTATTATATTGCTTTTGCCAGATGCATTAGGCCCATATACTGCGGTAGTATTGAGAATTTTAATCTTATCTTCGTTCTTTGATTGAAACATACTGTCTGAATGCTCTTTAACATTTGTTGCTAAGGCACTTAGAGTAACAGGTTCTTTAATCGATCTGAAATTTTTTATCGTAAAATCTATTATCATTATATTGCTCCTGTAAAATATCATTTATTGCTAAAAAAATGCAATATCTGATATTTTACAGGAAAAATCAAGTGGAAGTTAATTTTTTTACCTTTATGAAAAATACTTTGGGGGTAATCGTTCCGGTTTCTTCGGAGCACTGCACACACAGACCCGGCGGATGCTGTATCACCCGCATGTTTATTATGCCGGGCAGGGCGGGGCTTTGTCATCCGGGGACAGCCTGCTGCGGCATTCTTCCCGTATGGATTTTTAGCAGCCGTTCCGGGCGCTGCCGATCCCTGCCGAAGGACAGTCGGGCCTCCTGAACTCAGGATTGAATCCGGACTGCATCCCTGAATAGCTTTCTGTGAAACATCAGGCAGTTTTGCAGGAATTTCATTTTGTGCCGGTGCGGAGACAGGTCGCTTCAGTTCATACGGGTTCGCTTTTTTTTGCAAAACTAAGAGACGTTGCTATATCGGAAAGTTGTTCCCGGATATAATGGAATGTTTCATCTTTCTCGTCCCGGGTGTGTTCAAAAATAAGACATTTTCCGTTCTTAATTTTTTTTCTTGCGTCATCCGGGTGGTCAACTCTCAGAATCAGTGATAATTCAAACATATCTCCCTGCCCCCGCCTGCCATGTATGTCTGCAACTGAAACATAGGCACCGTTAATCCTTTCCGGCGGAAGAGTCCAAAAACGCAGACCATGCCGAAAAGTGGAAATACGATTAAACCTCAAAGTAAACTTCCAGTATCCTGATAACCAGATCAGCGCTCCCGCAAAAGCCACAATGGGTCCGAAGACACCTGCCATTTTGATATCCGGGTCTGCCAGAGGATCACCTGTGCAGTAAAGAGCCAATCCTCCAAGCCCGGTTAATATTATAAAAAAAGAAAAACCCGCATGATCAGGGCTGGGACCTTTGCTCAGAATCGCTATCCTTTTTTCTTTGTTTACGTAAATTCTCATAATCAAATCCTCTCTGTTTGTGAAAATGCTTTTAGCCTGCATTATTCACACGTTTTAGTCCATAGCAGATAAGTTACTGATTAATTTGCTTATACAAAAACACGGCGTAAAAACTCAGTTTTCTGTGTCTTCCTGTATTTACTGTAAAAAACTGATTTGTGAATAATTCAGGTTAGGTGATTTCCTGAAAAAAATGTACCGAAGGAGTGCCAAACGGAAAGACTTCGGCGAGATCAGTCGAGTCGTCTGTGAGCGGGACTGTCATCCGCCGGACACTGCCGGACTTTCCGTCCGGCACTCCTTTGGCATCATCTTTTCCGGAAATCACCTAATGCTGACAATGCGGCAGGGAGAGAGCGTAAAAGCACTTCCGCTCTTCGGATTATCAGAAAAGGGGTGGGTTCATGGGCTGCCCTGTTTTTTTTGCAGTATGATAAGATGAAGCAGCAGGGCGCAGAAAGCCGGAAACAGAAAAAACCGGTCCAAAGCAAGATAATCCTCCTGTGCCGGGAGAAAATTTTCCCAGTTTCCCCATTCACCGCTGCGGCATTCCGAAAGATCGGATTCTTCCGGGGAAAAAAAATTGGCTGCAAAACCTGCCTCCCCTTTTCCGGAGCGGATACTGTAAACTCCCGGCTCATCTGTGTGTATACTGATTTTTCCGAGAATTTCCGGGATTTCTTTTTCGCGCCGGTCCGGAAATGTCACCTGCACTTTCCGGACAGATTTGTCCGGAATGAAAGACACTTCTTTTCCTGCACGGACATTGAATTCTTTCAGCCCCGGCAGCTCCGCAATCCGCCAGTGCATCAGATTCCAGATCAGCCCCGGCCATGCCGGACTGAGGGGGAGCGTGGATGTCTGCACATTCATGCGGATACGGATTTCATTGATCCCGGAGGCGCGTTCCGAATATGTCAGCAGGGGGATGTCTCCCGCCGATATCAGGGCAGTTCCCGGAAAATCTTTCTCTGCACCTGCCCCCCAGATCAGGCCTTCTGGCCGGATTCCCTTCAGGAGCGGATGGGAATAATCCGCTACAAAAGGGCCTTTATATGCCCGTGCATTCTGTTCCGATACCAGAAATACTGTCCAGGTTTCCCCTTCTTTTTGCAGGGATTCCCGTCTGTCTGTAAAAAGAATATGCCGGACAGGGACATGGAAATCCGCCAGTCCGGAAGCCCGGACAGCCCGCTGCACAACAGCATGAAGTGCAGGGTTTACAATGCGGATACCGGTTCCGGCCTTTTTTTCCGGAGGAGGAAAGAGAAGCAGTTCATTGTCTTCCTTCAGGGCATCTTCCGGCAGCCGGGCGGAAAAGAGGGATTTTTCCCTCATCCCGAAAACCATTTCTTTCCGGATACCCGGTTCAAGGGACAGAAATTCATCTTTCCCCATGACATGCAGTTTTGTTTCTGTTTTCCGGGGGGAATAATGGCAGACTTCCAGCAGAACCCGGTCTTTTCCCTCCGAATGGCTGCGGACCCCGTTTACAAAAGCTGTATTGGGCAGGGCTTTCCCCACGGCAATCCAGCGGACACCCGGAGAAAGCGGGAAGGCCGGAGCCCGGTCGGAAATAATCAGAATGAGTCCTTCTTTTCCGCTGATTTCCTTTGCCCCGGCCAGTGCCTCTTCCAGTCGGGAGGCCGGAGCAAAACAGGACCAGTGCTTCAGTATTCCGGAATGATCTGCAAGAGAAAAGGAGGTGCGGGGCAGCATTTCTGTTTTGTCCCCGGCCAGCATCACACGGACAGGATGAAAAGAACGGGAATCCAGAATTTTTTGCATTGCACCCGCTCCTTTCTCCCTGAAACTGTGTCCCTTTTCCGCAGCACGCATGGACAGGGAATTGTCCAGAATGAGCGTAAGGGGCCGGACGTTTCCTTTTATCCTTACGCGGGGGCCTGCGGCAGCCGTCACAAGGCAGCAGATGATAAGCAGTTCCAGAAAAAAAAGCAGAGAAGACCGCAGTTTTCTGATGCGGATACCGCTCTGATCCGGCGGATCGGAATTTTCCCAGAGAATCAGACTGGAGACAATATGCTCCCGATGTTTCCGGCGCAGCATGTAAATAAGCACCAGAAGAGGAACTGCGGCAAATCCCCATAAAGCATGGGGAAAAAGAAAGGACAGCATACAAAGCCTCTTATATCAGAATTGTTGTCAGACAGGTTCTATTTTTGCAGTACCTTATCTTTTTTGAACAGAAAAAGCAAATTCTCCTTGCACTGTTTCACTGTCGGATATATAGACATCGTGAAATAAGACAATCTCCCGGATGATCAGCCCTACAACGTCACTTAGACATATTCCGGAATAATTTGGCAAATCCGGAACTGATTACAGGATAATAATCTGTAACAAAGCATATTTATGAGATTATATCCGGCAATCATTTCTGTCAGTCTGTTCTGCACAGATTTATATCTCATAAAATCCTTTGGAATACGCAAATTTTATGAGACATGGCTAAGTGACGTTGTAGGGTCAGAATACCGGGGAGTTTATATGAAAGTCTTTCACCGCAGGTCGGGTTAGCGAAGCGTAACCCGACACAAATATATGATATTGTTGGGTTACGCTTCGCTAACCCAACCTACTTTCATGTTTCGTTGTAACCATGCGGTCATGGCCGTTTATATGAAAGTCTGTCACCGTAGGGTGCGTTAGCGAAGCGTAACGCACCGAACCGGAGATATTACGGTGCGTTACGGCTAGCGCCTAACGCACCCTACCTGCCTACTTTCATGCTTCGTTGTGACCCTGCGGTCATGGCCGTTTATATGAAAGTGTCTGCGAAAAACCGGCCTCCGCCTTACTTTTCGCACTCCGCGCAGCTTTCATGCTTCGTTGTGAGTCACGGCTCATGGGGTTTATAAAATAATATTAAAAATCAGGTAACAGATATATGAAAAAGAAAAAACAGGAACGGCGGCCCTGGATCATTTTAATGATACTGGCAGGATTATGGATTATTTTTTTCCCCTGGTTCTATGAAGACTTTCTTTCACAATATTATTATATGCCTTTTCTGGGGATTATAGCCGCCACCGTTGCCAATACCACACCCGCTGCGGCCGGAATTGTATATTTCCCCATACTGACCCGCCTGGAAGTCTCCCCCATTATGGCCGTCCAGTTTACAATGATCATTCAGGCCTACGGCATGGGACTGGGCACATTCAAATGGTTTCTTGTCAACAAAAAACTTTTTATATTCAATGTCATTCCCGTATGCCTGCTGGGGGGAATAACCGGCATCATTTTCAGTATATTACTGTATCCCATCGGAAATCCGGATCTGCTGACCCTGATATTCAATTTTATTGCTTTCCTCTTTACCCAGGTTATCTTCTTTTCCATACTGCGGAAAAGGCAGTATCCCAATTACACTGTTGAACTGAATGTCCGGAATATTATGATTCTTTTGTCCTTTTCTTTACTGGGGGGGCTGATCTCCGGCTGGATCGGTTTCGGCATTGATACCATTTTTTATTTTATTCTTACACTGGTATTCAGAATCAATCCGGCCATCTCTATTGTCACCAGCATTTCTCTTATGGCGGCCCTGTCCATGGTCGGAACCCTGCTGAATATTTTTTTTCGGGAAGTCCCCTATTCCTTATGGTATTCTGCGGTTCCGGGTGTCACGGTTGCCGGGCTTTTTCTGGCTGCATTTCTGGCCATGAAGCTGGGGGCCAGAAATGTGCTTTTGTTATTTACCATGCTCCTGAGTGTAGATTTTTTTACAACCCTCTGGACCCAGCAGACGATTCCCCTCAGTACCAGTGTGCGGATGATTATTACCTACTGTCTGACAATATATCTGGTTTATATTCATGTAAAAATTTTTAAACAGAGTTATAAAAAAATGGACAGGGGCCTGGGAGAGTTCAAACCGGACGATGCTCCGGAAGAGTAATCGCTTTTCTGACCCCGGCCTTTTTCCATTTCTGTCATTCTTCCCCTCTTTTCCCGCAGCTTTTTTAAGCTGTCCGAAAACTGTCTTTCGGTATTCTGAACCCCTGTTTTTACCGGTTTCCACAATCGGTTTCGGAGATTTTCGGATAGACTCTTAAGTCTGCATTATTCACAGCTCCCGCCAAAATCAGCATCAGCAGATCGAAATTTTTCCCCGGATACGGTTTTACAACTGTCCCGGAGTGCAAAAATTGTATTTCTGCACAGCCGCAGCTTCCGCGCAGTTGTTTTCCCCGGCTCTGAATCTGCCGAAAAAAAGGATTTAAAAAAAAAATTTACAAAAATGTATTAAAAATCGCATCTATGCTACATTTTTGTATTCTGATGCCTGATTTACGTCCTTTGGATACAGATAATATTATCCATATATAACAATATTTTATACCAAATAATACTGAATGGCATACTTGTTGCTTATACATTCACAAGAAAGTCCTGAATTAATATTACAGCCAGAATGGAGGAGGAAACAAATTACATGTCTTTCGTGAATGCAGCATCGGACAGAAACAGATACAGAGATACGGGGGATGATTCCGCTTATTATCACAAAACAAATGTATGCACCGGAAGTTTTGTGTGGAATTCTACCCGGACTTCCACCCCGGGTGTACGTTCCGTAACGGTTATCGCAAAAGAATGCCCCATGATTTTTTCCAAAGCCGTGGGCGTATTATCACTCAATGATTTTGATATCCTGGATGCACGGAGCTACCGGCAGAACAGCAGCACACTGGGGGCCTTTAAAGTAAAAGCACTGCCCGGATCTGACAGTGAAAAGGAAAGATTTGTGCGGGCAGAACAGCAGTTAAAAGATGTTCTTGACGGCAGGATGAACCTGAATATGGAATTCCGTAAAAAAATGTCCGCCCGCACTGCAGGTTTTCCGAACCTGTCACAGCAGGCCTCCCTGCAGGTGGAAATTGACAATGAAAGCTCTTTTCTGTTTACGCTGATTGAAGTGAAAACAGATGATTTTCCGGGGGTACTTTTTGCAGTGAGTGATGCCATACTGAAAAGCGGGCTGGATATTTGGAATGCCGGAATATCCACGGTGAACGGGAAAATATGCGACACATTTTATGTAAAAGATCAAAACGGAAAAAAAATAATGGCGGAAGACGAAATTGCCGCCATACGGTCAAAAATGCGAACTTCCTATAGTATGATGCGATGAGGATGATTCCTGAATGCAGAAATAAGCGATAAAGCAATTACTGCGGATTCATATTTTAAAACCAGGCAGTATCCAGAATTATTTATCAATAATTCTGGATAAATACAAAGATAAGTGATAATCAGAAAAAGGAGGATATATTTAATTATGAAAATGAAAAGTTTTTTCATCTGTGCATGTCTGCTGCTGCTGCCGTTTTCCAGTGCTTTTGCCGAAGATGTACTCAACTCCGGCGATACCGCATGGGTTATTGTTTCCACAGCCCTGGTCATGATGATGACCCCGGCCGGTCTGGCCCTGTTTTACGGCGGAATGTCCCGCTATAAGAATCTGCTCAATACCTTCGCCATGACCTTTGTTTCCTACTGTCTGGCCAGTATTGTCTGGGTAATGTGGGGATACAGCATTGCTTTCGGTACGGATATTGGCAAATTTATTGGCGGTTTCAACCATATTTTCCTCAGCGGTATAGACGTAAACAGTCTTTCCGGCACAATTCCCACCTATGTTTTTGTGGTCTTTCAGATGACTTTTGCCGGAATTACTGTTGCACTGGTACTGGGTTCCGTAGTAGACAGAATGAAATTTTCAGCCTGGATTGTTTTTACGGTTCTGTGGGTAACCATCGTGTATGCACCGGTATGTCACTGGGCATGGGGCGGTGGCTGGATGCACAGTATCGGGGCACTGGATTTTGCCGGGGGAAATGTCGTCCATATCAATGCGGGTGTGGCCGGACTGGTACTGAGCTTAATGCTGGGCAAACGGATCGGTTACGGCAAAGATGCCATGTTTCCTTCCAGTGTCACCCTGACAGCATTGGGAGCTGCCATGCTATGGTTCGGCTGGTTCGGTTTTAACGCCGGAAGTCAGTTGGCGGCAGACGGCGTTGCTGCTTCGGCATTTCTGGTCACCAATACCTCTGCTGCCATGGGTGCTCTTTCCTGGATGTTTGCAGAATGGATTATCAATAAAAAACCCACCGTGCTGGGAATCGCTTCCGGAGCCGTTGCCGGACTGGTGAGTATTACACCTGCGGCCGGTTTTGTTAATATGCCGGCATCTCTGGTGATCGGTCTGGTAGCCGGTGTATTCGGTTTTTACAGTGTGGCGGTTCTGAAACATAAACTGGGATACGACGACTCTCTGGATGCTTTCGGTGTTCACGGCATGTGCGGTATGTGGGGTGCCATTGCTACGGGACTGTTTGCCAATCCTGCCGTTTCCGGGGCAAGCGGACTGTTTTACGGCAACCCGAAACAGCTGGGTATTCAGTTACTGTCCATCATCGGAACCGCTGCCTATTCCGGACTGTTTACCTTCATCATCGTAATGATTACCAAAGTCATCACGGGCGGAATCCGGGTTGAGAATGAGCAGGAAATGCAGGGACTGGACAATGCCATTCACGGGGAAAGAGGTTTTGAAATAGATTTATCCTGAAAATACGGATGCTGAATATGTATGTTCCTTAATTTCTGTTACGGAATGAGTCTGAAATAAGCAGATCATTTCATTCGCAGACCTGTTGAGTGACGGCTGTTATAGATTTTCAGACGGAAAAGTTATTTCGTACCGGTTCCTAAACAGGCATATTCAGCATTCAGCATTCAACATTAATAAAGATTCAACATTAATAAAGGAGGTTCCATGAAAAAAATCGAAGCAATCATCAAACCCTTTAAACTGGATGATGTAAAAGAAGCACTCAATGAAATCGGTATTCAGGGAATGACCATTTCTGAAGTAAAAGGTTACGGGCGGCAGAAAGGCCACAAGGAAATATATCGCGGGGCCGAGTATGTGGTGGACTTTATCCCGAAAATCAAGATAGAAGTTGTTGTGGAGGCATCCTGGGCCGATCAGGTGGTGGAAAAAATACAGGAGTCTGCATATACGGGTAAACTGGGCGATGGTAAGATTTTTGTATTTCCGGTGGAAAAAGCTGTCCGCGTCAGAACCGGTGAAAAAGGAAAAGATGCCATTTAGGAATGAGTCTGAAATAACAACTGTTCGGTAAAAAAATTCTGACTGAATAATTTCAGTAAGTTATAAAATGCACCAAAATATTCAGATTTAAATTATTTCAGACACTTATATTTTTATGCTCTGTAAATCAGAAAAAATTACCGGACTATTGAAATAAACTGCTCATTTCATTCTGCAGACCCGTTGAAAGACGGCTGTTCCGATTTTCAGACGGGAAAGTTATTTCGTACCGGTTCCTTAATATCAGAATTCGGTAATGGAACAAATCCTTTGGTCGGTCATGAAAAAACAGAATCTCTGTGTTCTCCGGACTTATAAAAATCAAACGGTTTGATCCACTGCCCGGAATTCAGATTTTTTCCCATAAAAAGCAGTGCGGGATATTCACCATCCGCCCTGCTTTTTTGTTTTTTGTCTGCCCTCCCCTCTCTCAGCAGGGCAATGCTGCTGACCTAAGGCCGGAGGATTGTCATAGTTACAGTTGGCAAGTCTTTTCCTGAATTGGTTCAGTATGTCAAACTGTAAGCAGGGGCGGTGCGTTACGGCCTTGGGGCCTAACGCACCCCAGTGCATTGTCATAGCTTAATTTTAGGGTAAACGGATTTCAGTTTATAATTGTGTAAATAAATTATGCGATGCCCGGCCCTGATTTTTAGCTCTGACAAAGCACTAGTACACCACGGCGTAAATACGTACACAGTTTATAAACACCGGATGCCCTGATTTAAAAGGGTTTGCAGGGCCGGAAAACTGTGTACGAACTTCTGCCTTGGTGTACTAGGGGAAATGCTATTCTGAGTCCTTAGGCGATTTCCGAATATGAATGTACCGAATCTGAAGGAGTCGCAGGCGGAAAGTCTGTGAGCGGGACTGTCATCCGCCGGACACTGCCGGACTTTCCGTCCGGCACTCCTCCGGTATCATCTTTTCCGAAAAATCACCTTACATCATTCTGACAGGATCCAGGCCTCCCCCTGATTATCGTACATAACACTGTTTTCTATTCTGCCCTTTACAGCTGCGCCACTGGCAAAACGGAGGAACAGCTCATTTCTGCCTGAAATCATGTATGTTCCTTTGGTATATCTTTCATTTTGCAAAACAAGGAAAGTTCCGTCTTTGTAGAAACGGGTGATATTGTTTAAATTTTTCCTTTGCCTGTAAGTTGCCCTTACTTCTTTTTTATCTCTTTGTGCAAGCAGATTTATGGTAAGCATTATTAAAAAATATACCTTTCCCAATATGCACCGGGTGGGTTTTCAGTTGGCTGTGCATCCTGCACTTATATCTGTTATGTCCCATCTTTCAGAAACAGGCCGGTTTTTGTGATAATAGCTGTATATTTTTTCATCTTTCCGTATAACATCGGATCGGTTTCCACCGATATTATTTAGATTCACTGTAATATATTCTGTATCCCCATCTTTACTTTTGCAGGTGATATCCACTTTCAGATTTTCGCAGTATTCCCCCTCTGAAACTCTCCCTCTCACTTTCAGTGTATTACTGCTGCTGAAAGCACTTACATCAAATCTGTATCCGTTGTATTCATAAAGTCCTCTTGATATTTCACGGAATCCTGTCTTTTTCTTTACCTGTTTTGAATATGAGCCGGATACGGATTTTATGTTTTTGGGCGGCGATGCTCTGACCGGTACGGAAGTGTGTCCGTAGTTTCTGTCTGTATTTCCTCTGGCTATGGTTCTTCTTACAGGTTCCGGTCTGCTTTCTGTCTGTTCCCATGAATCTTCAATAAGACCCGGATCTTTGGGGGGTGAATCCGTATAATGTTTTATTCCGTTTTCATCAGTCCATTTATACATTCTCCGTTTTTTTGCTATGTATATTTTACGGGGCCGTGTTTTGGATGTCTGAATATCCGTCACTTTACTACCGCTTGACGAAGGGGACGGGGCATTTGTCCGGACTCCGGTATAATCTGAAGTGTCATAGATAATTTCTTTGGACGGCAGGGGAGCGGAACTTCTGTATTGCCATTTTTCGGGGATATATTGATTGACATATACAAAAACCCGGTTTATATCCCATCCGGCTTTATCTTTGATAAAATGTATTGCTTTGGAAGTGTACAGATTCTCCGGATTTCTGTGATGAATACCGAAAACGGTGCATAAAAAGCATATGGTAAGTATCAAAGTGAAAATAATAAACGATTTAAGTTGGCTATTATTTTTTTTCATTCTTTCTCTTCCGATTCAGTTTGTTTCCCCGGATACGGTTTTACGACTGTCCCGGAGTGCAAAAATTGTATTTTTGCAATACCGCAAAAGTCACACAGTCCTATTTTGCCGGGCAAGATTCATCCATTCTTCCAATAATTGTTCCAAAAGTTTTTGGGAATGTTTAGCAGATCGTGTATGTGTCCTGAAACGTTTTCGATGGTTTGACATCCGTTTTCGTTCCTCCGGCAAATCTTCGGCATCAGTCTTTGAAAATGCCTCACCTGTTTGCTCAATTGTACATGGATGGGGAATTGTCTCCCATGCTCCCGATCTTTGAATAATCCTGCGGGTTGCCCCTTTCTGTCCGGCTGTTCTCAGAATATGCTGTATAAGCTCCCGAAATTCGCTTTCCCGATCATTATTAGTGTTCTGTCAACATTTATCTGACGGGTTATATCAAACATTATCGGAAATAAGGTTTTTCTGTCATTTTTTTATTTCCGGCAAAGTCTGCTGTAACACGGTTTTGAAAACCGTGCGTGCCGCAGAATGCGGATCACCCGTTTTTACCCATCAGTTTAACTTTGACAGAGCACTAGTGCTTTGTCAAAGTTAAATTGACGGGTATGCAGCACCCTGAAATTTCGCAGGGGTGTATTGCATACGCCCGCCATACGGCAAACCGGGGCCTATGCAGTACGCCCCTGCAGGAGTGACTTAACCCGTCATTTTAACGTTGACAGTGTACTAGTGCATTGTCATAGCTTAATTTTAGGGTAAACGGATTTCAGTTTATAACTGTGTAAATAAATTATGCGATGCCCAACCCTGATTTTTAGCTCTGACAAAGCACTACACAGAAATTCCGTAACATTTTCTGCAGGGGCAATCCCCTGTGGTTGCCCGGCAAAGGTTTACCCCTGCGGATGTTACAAAATTTTTGACGAGGTGCTTATGATGAAGCTGCATATAGATTTTCAGAAAAATAATTGCAGTTTTTCAAAATGGTATTCAGCATAATTTCAGATAGATAAAAACACCATTTAATGCAATTCATTATCTGAAAAACTATAGGTACTCCTTTCATCTGTTGGTAGTGGGTAAAACCGGTTGATTTGAAATTCCCCTCCCCCGGCGGGAGGGGGTAGGGGAGGGGGATTCAACCGATTTGACCCACTACCCATCCGTTCAGGCGGGTTTAGGGACTCAGAAAAAGATAATTCCCCCGGTTCGCCCCGTCAGCAGAGACGAAACAAAGGTTTGGCATGTTTCTGCCGGACAGTTTCAGAGGGTTTATTTTTTGCCGAGTACCTTATGTTCCCTGTTTTGTTCATCTTCACGGGACGCAGATATTCCCACGCTGAGCGTCAATGGCATTGAGTTAAGGAATGACCGGTTTCCGAAACTCTGTCCCGGAGGGACAGAAAAATAATAGCCAGGCAGTTTACTGCCGGGAATCACTGCCGTTTTTCCCTTTTCAGATTTCTTCCTGAATACGCGCGATGGCTTCGGCGGCGGCTTCCCGAATCTCCTTTGAAAATTCTCCCTGCTCGATTTTTGAAAGATAGGGAATATCTTTTCTGCTGCCGCAGATTCCGATAATATAAAGCATATCCCCTTTGGCCCCTTCATCAGCAGAATGAAATTTTTCCCACAAGATACAGTTTATCTGCCCGGCCAGCGCCCGATCCTGCTCGGCAAGACTTTCAGCACTTACCATTGCACCCAGCCGCAGGGGCCATTTTTCATGACAGAGCAGATCGGCAAGGGCCGGAAACACCGTTTTGTGTTCCAGCATCATGGCGGTCAGGTCCCCGGCTCTGCCTTCTGTGAGCATCTGCTCCAAAGAATCTGCACTGAGATGCGCGGGATTCCGCTCTGCCAGAACGGCTGCAATTTCTTCCGCGTGTATGTTTCCGGTCCGGCGGAAATGCGGATTCCATATCAGAACCGGAACCGAACGCACGTCATCTGCGGATGCTTTTTCCGGAAACATTTCCGCATCAGTTATCTGCAGGCGGATTTGCTGCCCATGCACTGCCATGGGCAGCAGTTGCCGCACAGTACGGGGGCAGAAAGGACAGTTCCGGGCAATATAAAGGCGGAGAGAAATCGGTGTGCGGATAAGGGACAGCCGCTTCCGCAAAGATTCCGGAATTTCCGCTTTTTCCGGGCCCAGAGCTTCCAGAAAGGGGGGCAGTTCTCTGCCCAGGGGCAGGGCCCGGTACTGAATGCCCCGGGGCAGCAGAATTGCGGGAAGTGTTTCCCCCTCTTTTGCATCACGGAAAATAATACGGATACGGGACGCGGATTCCGCCAGACTGCTGCAGAATGCCTCCAATACGGCACTGCGCGGGTCCGGCGTGGAAACAAAATGAATTTCAACTTCCCCCCGCGCTTTATGATTCCATTCTTTGATTTCCTGTTTTTCCTGCGGTGTCATTTCTTTTAACATAAAAAAATTGCTTTTTGTGACAGTATCAGATAATAATTTTTTTGAAGATATTTTATTTAACAGGCAAAGAACAAAGAATCAATAAGAGATTCGCCGGACTTTCCGCTTTTTGACAGTGGGTCAAAAAGGCTGATGCATTCAGTATCTGACGCTAAGGCTGTATGGCACAGGCCCGGCATGGGCGGCTTCGGGGCGTATGCAGTATGCCCCCGGAGAAAAAAAATCAACGGATTTGACCCGCCGCCCGCTTTTTCTCCGGCGGCGGCAAAGAGGGAAATCAGCATACTGCTATGAATGAATTTCGGCAAAAACTGGCAGAAATCAATAAAGAAAATATCCGGCAGTATCTTTGCCGTCTCCGCGCGCCCTGTTATGAAAGCGGGCTCCTGCGGACGGCTTTCCCGGATCTGCGCATTCTGAACGCATCCCCTTTGGCACTGTACCGCAGTCATTTTCTTTTATTCCATCTGCTCTACCGTATGCAGGAGGACTTTTATGCAGAAGATAAATATCTCCATATTCATTTTATGCGCACTTTTCTGGCAGCATATCCGGAAACAGGGAAATGCCGCTTTTACGATGCGCATTCCGGAAGATTCTGTAAAGTCCGGAGCGCGGGGGGGGAATACTACTGCGAATTTCATCTCCGGAAAACCGGTGAACATGCTCTGGATGAATTGTCCGCGAAATATTTTTATCTGGATGAAGAAAATTTTTACCATCTGGACGAAGAAAGCGCGGCCGCTTTTATGGACGGCACATGGGAACTGCTTTCCCGCTTCCGGGACTATGAAGAAAGTCTGAAAATACTGGGTATCCGCGGCACACCGGATACGGACACGGTGAAAAGAAAATTCCGTGAACTTGCCAAAATATACCATCCGGACAAAGGTGCCCGGAACCATGAAAAATTCAACCGCATCAACCGGGCCTACCGGTTGCTGCTCAGAATGATTCCGAATATGGCATCCTCCTGAAAAAATTCGGGGAGGCTGTGTTTTTCCTGACAATGCATAAAAAAAGGAAAGTAAAATGAAAATCCTCAGAAGTATCCCTCTTTTTTTGATTCTGCTCATTTTTTATAATCTGCTGGAACTGGCAAATGCCGGTTCGGAAACCGGAAGCATCGTCGGCACTGTTCTTTTTTCATTCCGCATGGTTTCCAATGCACAGGTCAGCATTGATATCAGTACACTGCTCATTGTTGTCGGACTTCATGCGCTGTATTTTGAAATTCTCAAATCATTGCGCTCTTCCGTATCCACTATTATCCACCTGACCCTTTCCCTGATCGTCTTTATTGTTTTTCTGGTGGAGTTTATCGTGGTAAAACATGCGGGAACCCCGTGTTTTCTGATTCTGACCTTTATGTCCCTGCTGGTTGTCATTGCCGGTTTTACGGTCAGCATATCATCCTCCCGCCGGGATATTATGCTGGAAAGATAATGGGAAACTGTTCTTTTTTCTGTCATGAAATGCTTGACTTTATGCAAAAATCAACATAATTGAACAAGAAGCGGTCCTGCTGAAAACAATGATGGAAAACTCCCGATGAATTTAGGCGATTTCCAAATATGAATGTACCGCTTCCTGAAGGAGTCACAAACTGAATATTTGTGACCGGACTGTCAGTTGTCAGACACTGCCGGATTTCAGTTTGGCACTCCTTTCATTTTTTTCAGGAAATCACCTTAGCGGACAAATCGGAACGCAATAAGGGGAGAGGCAATAAGGGAGAGAATGATATGCCGGATAAAAAATACAATCTGATTTTTGAAGGAAAAACTGCAGAGGGTCAGCAGCGCGGCAGGGTTGCCAAAAATCTGATGGCCCTGCTGAAAACCGATGAAAAAGGGGTGAAACGTCTTTTTTCGGGGGAGCCTGCCATCATTAAGAAGAATCTGGACAGCGATAAGGCCAAAAAATACAAAGAGGCCATGAATACAGCCGGGGCTTTGTGCCGTATTGAAGAAATCGGGGGAACGACTGCCCCTCCTCCGCCCCCTGCCATAAAAAACAAAAAAGGTCCGAGTGACCCAGAGGCCGCGGATCCGGCAGAAAGCGGAAAACCCGAAATGATCCTCTGCCCCCATTGTAATTACCGGCAGAAAAACGCGGACAGATGCATTATGTGCGGCGGTTCGATTACAGAAATCATTGAAGCAGCGCCGCAGATTCAGCCCATGAAAAATCACCGTCCCATCCAGCGGCTTCCCAAAGCCGGGGAGATCCTTCTGACCAATATCGAATCCATACCGGGCCGGGAGATTGTGGAACATTTCGGGCTGGTATCCGGAAATACCGTCCGGGCCAGGCATATGGGCAAAGATATTATGGCCGGCCTGAAAAATCTGCTGGGGGGCGAATTAAAGGAGTATACCATACTTTTGCAGGAATCACAGGAACAGGCCATTGAGAGAATGAAAGAACAGGCCCGGCAGCTGGGGGCCAATGCGGTCATCAATGTGCGTTTTTCCACATCCTCCGTAACCCAGGGGGCAGCAGAACTCTGCGCTTACGGTACGGCCATCAGAATTAAATAAAAATGCTCAATGATCACAGACTGTAATATTCAGGACTTTCATTCTTTTATATGAAACAGTTCACTATTACCCACATTTCGCTTTTTACACTCCAACTATTTGAATTTATTAAATCCAATTTTTCGTTCATGTAAAAAGTTATCGTGTAATGTAACATTGTCTTTGAGAAAGGAGTGCGAAAATTATTTTTCGCCCAGGCTCCGAAGGAGCGCGGGTGAAAGACCGCTCCGCCCAACTTTCGCACTCCGGGTTTCTCTGAATAAAATACCGAATATCATCAGTATGAAACAATTTTCTCAAAGGGTATGTTACATTACAAAGTTATCGAAAAAACAATTTAATTTTCAAATTGTTATAAAGATAAGCGAAATGTGGCTATTATTCTGCTGACTGCTCTTTTTCCAGTTCCTCTTTGCCCATGGCCCAGAAGGGCATTCCGTCTTTGGTACGGCGGATTTTGTATTCGGAATATTCCCCTTTTTTGACTTTTGCAGCCATAAAAATATCTTTTTCCCCGATTTCTGCCCATACCCCTTTGATTTTTACCGTATCCCCTTTGCGTATGCCGGTGCTGCCCGGTTCCACAAACCAGCGGGGGCCAAGATGCACCGTAATTTTGTCTCCGTCCTGATCCCTTACAATCAGGCCCGCACCGGGAGACATGCCTGGCATGGGAGTAAATTCTATTATATCAATCACTTCTCCCTTCAGCCTGTCCCGCTCGCTGTTTTTATACAGCCGGTTATAAGCTCCGCTGATTTCCCATCCGCCCATATCCTTTTCTTTTTCATTCTGATTCTCCTGTGCCGCAGCACTGTGTAAGGAAAACAGAAGCAGCAGGACGGCAATTATTGAATATTTTTTCATCATCATTTCTCCTGTTAAAAGTTTATCATCAGAGTCTTCCTGTTTGCAGCCGCGGATATTTTATACAGGGTATAATAATGACAGATCATTTATTTGGCAAGAACATGCGGATTTTTTTGCCCTTTGCATAAACAATGGTTCGGACAGTTTTGGAAGATGAAGGTTTGTAAAAAATGAACATACTGAAATTAAAAGATTTCGTACCTGTTGGGGGGGCAGCTCCCCCTAACGAATCGGGCAGACACTTACATAGAAACCCCGATGAGCCGTGACTCACAGCGAAGCATGAAAATCTCTCCCCGGACTCGTTACGGGGCTCTGCCCCGTAACACCGGTGGTGAGGCTCCGCCTCATACTGTGTACGGGGCGGAGCCCCGGAAAAATGCGTTACGGGCAGAGTCCCGTAACGAGTTGTAAAGGACTTTCATATAAACGTCCATGAGCCGTGACTCACAACGAAGCATGAAAGTTTCAACCCGTTCCCGGGCTCTGCCCCAATGCCATTACGTTAAGACTCCCCTCCCCTGAGAGAGGGGCAAAACAGCTTTCGGGACAGACTCCGGGAACCCGGCAGTTTTGGCTCTTCAGGAAATCAGGCAATGCAGGCATTGACAAATTATTAATTTTATACTTAATTATAATTGTCGAAGTTGATGAACCCGTAAAAAGTCAGATTTTTGAAGAGCAATGTTAATAAAATCAGCAGATTCATGTGCATCAGAACCTGATTTTCCGGATTTTTACGGGATCATCAAGATTAACCGCTTATTTTTTAAGGAGAAGTTTATGAATTATCCCAATCTTTTTTACCGAAAATGCATCAAAATTTTTTTTCTGTCTCTTCTTTCACTCCTGTGCTGTATCAGCATTGCTGTCGGGGAAGAAGAGGAAACAGCTTACACAGATACAGACGATCTCCGGCAGTCTGTTGAGACAAGTCTTCAGGTGGAAAAAAACAATCTTGCCAATCTGGAAGATGAAATATCTCTTCTGGCAGAAAGTGAAAAAAAACTGACTGACGAACGCAAATTTTACAGAATACAGATATCCACATACAGTAATCTGCTGCATCTGCCCGATGTGAGCAGTGAAGAACTGGAAACGGCAATGAACAGTCATCAGATTACTGTGAATAATATTGAGGAACATCTCAAAGATCTTATTCAGAAAAAAGATATTTTTAAAAAACGTCTGATACAGGCTGAAGAACAGTATATGCTCAATGAAAAGCAGTTTTATGAAATCAATACAGCGGGGCAGAACAGCAGTGAAACCCAGGATCTGGTGGAAAAATTGCAGTCTCTGATGAAACTGCTGGGTATGAAAATCAAGCATTTGGAAACGCTGGTGGATTTTTATGAAAAACAAAGTGCCGCACTGACAGAAATCCGGAATGAATTTTCCGGCTTTTCCGGAAAATTTGCCCAGCAGATACAGGAAAGAAAAAAAGAACAGTTGTTTGTGCGCAAAGATAATCCCCTGGTGCTCCTGAATTTTGCAAAAATATCCGCAGAAGTGAAAACACTGCATCAGACCGTTTCCCGCTTTTTTTCAGCCGCCTACTGGAAAAAAACCGCTTCGGATATTTGGCGTTTCAGCGGTTTTTTCGCTTCCGGTTTCTTCCTGCTGCTGCTGTTTCTCTTCACGGGCGGCAGGGCAAATCGTATGATGCACTGTTCTGAAGATCAGAACATCCGGGATTATCCGTGGATAACAATGACAGTCGGAATATTCCGGGCTTCTCTGTCTCTTTTTATCGTGACTGTGTTTGTTTATTTTTTTTTCACACTGCACAAAATTTATGTCATTCTTCCTTTTGTGAAAGTCATTTTCCGCATACTGCTGATTCTGCTGTTCACCCGGTGGACCCTGAATGTATGCACACACTTCACTTCATTTCCCCCCCATCGTCTTTCCCCCCTCCGATCCGGCATTCATCTGATTTGTTATCTGACAATGATTTATGTGATTTCGGAATGGCTGCTGGGAGAAAACAGTGTGATCCTTCTTCTGATCCGGCTTGTGTCTGAAATTCTTGTATTTGCCCTGTGCCTTGCTTTCTGGAAGGCCTGCCGGAATCATTCTGCCTCGGCACCCTCCGCTGATTCTGCAAAACATTTCAGGGGCCGGAATGCTGCGGAGGCAGTTTCCTACATCATTCTGGCAGGCGGAATGATTCCGGAATTCTTCGGATACGGCTTTTTTGCTGTTTTCTGGTACAGTGCCTGGGGATACACCTGGATCATTCTTTTATGGGCAGTGCTGATTTTTCTGAGCCTGCGGGAATGGCATCAGAAGAAAAAAGGGGTAAGCGGGCAGGAGGACGGGGATACCCCCTTTCATTCGGACAGCATCAAATGGTTTGCCATGCTGCTTTGCTGGCCTTTATGGGGATTTGCGGTTTTTATCGCTCTTTTTGCAGTCTGGGGCGGAAGGGAATCTCTTTTTTCGGCCCTGGCGGATATATGGAAATCCCCTCTGCAGATCGGCGGAATTTCCTTAAGCATCAACGGATTTATCTATGCCTTTATCATCCTTTCCCTCATCCATGTCAGCACCCGGCTCTGGAAAGATCGCCTGGCAGATGTCATATTTCCCCTTGAAAAAATTGACCGGGGCACAAAAAATTCCATCACCAGTATCACGATATATATTGTCTGGGGACTGGGAATTATTCTTTCCCTCAGTCTTATCGGTATCAGCGCGGCTTCTCTGGCCGTGGTTTTCGGGGCAATGAGTGTGGGGCTTGGTTTCGGTCTGCAGAATATTTTCAATAATTTTATCAGCGGCATTATTTTGCTGTTTGAACGTCCCATACAGGTGGGGGATGTGGTGGAAATTAACGGCATATGGGGAGAAATAAAAAAAATCAATATCCGTTCCACCCAGGTGCAGACCTATGACAATGCATCTTTGATCATTCCCAATTCCGAATTTATCAGCAGCCAGGTAACCAACTGGAGTTTTAAGGATATGCGCATACGGCGGCGACTGGCTGTCGGGGTTGCCTACGGTTCGGATCTGGAACTGGTGCGGAATATTCTGCTGGATCTTACGCAAAATACCCCGCATGTTTTAACCGATCCCGCGCCGAGTATTGTATTTGACGGATTCGGCGACAGCTCCATCAACTTTATTATCCGTTACTGGACCCATCTGGATTATTTCTTCACAACACAGACGGATATTTTTTTTGAAATCAACCGGATTTTCAAAGAAAAAGGTATATCCATCCCCTTTCCCCAGCGGGATGTTCATCTTTTCCGGACAGATACAGACAGTATTCCGAAAGATTTGCAGAAAACCGAATGAGTCAGGAGGCAGAAAATGTTTTTTCCAGGCATCCGCAGTACAAAAAAAATCGGCGCAGCTCCGGGAACACTGGTGCATGTGGGAGAGCGGAGAGCAGAAAAGGTGCGGATTTCCCTCATCCGTTATAATGAAAATACAATGGATGAATACCCGGATATATCACCCGATGAATGCTGCATTTTCCCGGAAAAAGCAGAACCGGGCATCATCTGGATTCATGTCCGGGGTCTGCATGAATCCGGGATTATCCATAAAATCGGAGAACGTTTCCGGATTCATCCCCTGGTTCTGGAAGACGTGCTCAATACCGTACAGCGGCCCAAATCGGAAGAATATGAAGAATGCTTTTTTACGGTACTCAAAAGCATCCGTATCCGAGGGGAGGATATCCGGGAAATCATCATGGAACAGGTGAGCATTCTCATCGGCAAAGATTTTGTCATTTCATTCCAGGAAAGTGAAGATGAACTCTTCGGGCAGGTGTATAAACGTCTCCGAAGCCGTATGGGGCGTATTCGGCGGGCAGGCAGTGATTATCTGGCCTATGCCATTATGGACACACTGACGGACCATTATTTTTCAGTGATTGAAATGCTGGAAGGGGAAATGGAGTCCATAGAAGAAAATCTGATTCATGATCCCGATACACATATCCTGGAAGGAATTTATCACCTGAAGCGGCAGATTATCCGTATCCGTAAGTCTGTGCTGCCATTGCGGGAAATGGCCCTCGGTCTGGAGCGGTCCGAAAGTGAATTTATCCGTGATACCACCCGCATTTATCTGCGCGATCTTTATGACCATGTCATTCAGATTGCAGACAGCTTTGAGCATTTCAGAGAAATGTCCGGCAATCTCCTGGATCTGTACCACAGCAGTGTCAGCAACCGGATGAGCGAAGTGATGAAAGTGCTCACCATTATCTCCACCATTTTCATCCCTTTGGGATTTATCGCCGGAGTCTACGGAATGAATTTTAAATATATGCCCGAGCTGGAATTCCGCTGGGGATATTTTATGGTCTGGGGACTGATTGTGACAGTCTTTAGCTCCATGATCTTTTTTTTCAGAAAAAAAAGGTGGATATGAAAAAGGCAGCAGTATTGTCCCTGTGGGAGGGGAGTCTTAAGGAACACGGAGAAAATAAAAAGTTCCGGAGGGATGATACATACCAGCCCGGAAATTTTTTTCCGAATCCCTAAGGCCGGACACTATTATCCGCAGATTACGCAGATTGTTTTCGGAAAACCTGAAGGAAATATTTTGCAGGTCGGTAATCCCGGAGGGACCCGGGATATAGTATTGAAGAACAGTTTCATGAATAATTCAGGTAATAAATTTGGTAAGGTAAATACCTTATCAATGATCCTGTAACATAATTTATTGGATGAGATCACTGTACAGGCCAACAATTATTTTATATTGCAGCCACGAATTGCACAAATTACACGAATTACGGTTTGTACGATTCGTGCGGATTCGTGTCATTCGTGGCTGATTTAAATAATAAATGTTATAAAATATATGGTAAGGTCATTATTATTCCATATTGGACCGGATTCCGGAAATCACCTGCAGGGCGCGGATGGCTTCCGGGAGGCCGATTTTATGGTTATTATCTGCATCCCATTTTAGTCTTTCCGCTTCCACAGACTCACTGCAGTCATCATCTGCAGGCCCGGTCATGGCTTCAATATCAGTCATAGCCGTCCCGCCCGCTTCTTCTGCAACAATTTTCCCTCCCCGGGGATTTGTGACCAGGAGCTTTGAACCGTTTCTGTAAACATTGATAATGACAGTTTCTCCGGGGACAGCGCCGCCCGGCTGGCTGCTTTCATGATATATCGGGATGGAAATATTGCAGGTTTCATATTCCTGCCGTAATCCGTCCCTGTCTTCGGCTGCCGGAGATAAGGGAATCTGATTTCCATCTGTAACAACAATAAGAAAGTTCTCTTTGGTTCCGGAAGTAATCTGTGTTCCGTTAACCGTCAGTGTTCCGGCTATGACAAAGGGCAGAGGGGGCCATGACGCTCCCCGGACCGGTGATGCAATACTGATACAAATACAGATTGTTATCATTTTAATTAACATAATCTTTCCCCCGCAGAAAAAACAATTGTCTGTATCCGTTTCAGGATCATTGAAGTGGATATTCGCCGGAAATCTGAATTCGTAAGTGCCGGATCCCGAATATCTCCGTTCTTTCTTCAGGCGGACATCATTCCGCCGTATGAAAGGCCCGCAGAGATATTCCCTGCGGGCCGGACAGTTTACCGTTTACCCGGTTTTGCTACTGGTCGCAGTCGCTGTTTTCCGAACCATCACTTTCTCAGCGACCATGCGTTCTCCGGCTCATTACTGTTTTCATGAAATCTTTCTTTCATATGTCTGAAACCTGCAGGATCCGGCAGAAATTCAATCTATATCCCCGTCATTGTCTATGAAAAATTTCTCATATTCCCCATCTTCAATATAGAAGACTGATGATGTGCCGCCGGGTTCTTCAGCGTTGTCCTCATGGATGGTGATGTAGAATTCGCCACTGAAATTATTGAATTCATCACACTGATCTGTCATATCATACCATTCCCCCAGGCTGAACTGATCCAGCACAGTGCCGTCAGAGGCTCTGTGGAGTTTGACAGTATATTCTTCATTATCCATATTGCATACGGTAATAACGGAATCCTCGTCATCATCCCCGTTGCAGCCTGCCAGCACTGACAGAGAGAGAATCAGCACGGCGGCAGTACATACACGAAGCATTTTTCCCCATACATTTTTTTCCATATCTAGCTCCTTCCCATAGCAGCCAGTTCACCTGCCCAGTATCCCTGCTGACCGTAATGTTCATGCAGTCCGGTCTCATAATCCCGTGTCAGCAGAGATTCATCCGTGTATTCAGGTGACTGTTTTATGGCATCGCGGGTAAGGCTGATGAATACTTTCGAATCATTCCAACTGACGTGATCTATCCATCGGGTTGAAACCAGAACCTTTTTCCCGGGCCACCAGTTTGTTGTATCAATAATCAGATAGCGGATCGCCCAGGTCTTATCATCAATGATAAAATCATCAACGTGACCAATCTCGCCGTCTGTGGCCTGGATGTAGTATTCACTCACAGCGCGGGTGCTGCGCAAATCGGTATCCCATGATTTTTCATCTTTGCCTGATTCTTTCAGATTTTTACGGTCACGCAAAATTTCGGAACTGGCTCCCCACATGTGCGGCCCGTTCCGGTAGCCCGGCCATCCGTAATACCCATTGTAATTCTCCTCAAACTGCTGCGAGACGGGTTTGTCAGTGTCCAGGGCCGGGCTGTCCTCAATCTGCTTTTTGCTCAGACTGACGGTGATGTGTTTCTCAGATCGGTTCGCTGAAACCAGCGCATACGGGGAAATCAGCACCTGTCGGCCCGTGAGCCAGTTTCCCGTGTCCGCGACCAGATAGCGGATTGCCCAGTACCGGTCATCGAAGAAGAATTCCCTGACCTTTCCTATTTCCCCGTCAAGGCTGTCCAGTTTGTAACCCTTCAGTGTTTTGGCTTTGTTTAGCATAATAATCGTCCTTTTATTTTTTGAGGTTATGCCTCATCTCAATTTTTCCTTTCCGAAATACAACATGACAGACCCGCCACCCGAAAAGTCGGTGGCGGGCCGGTTTCAGACGGTATCAGATGCAGTTCAGTTGACGGTCATGCTGTTGTCCACTTTTTTTACGCCGTGAACATCGCTCACAAGTTTGGTGACAAGGGCTTTCTCAGCATTGTTCGCTGCTTTGCCTTTCAGTGTGACCACACCATCTTCGGTCCCCACAGTGGTTTTCAGGGCACTGGTTGAGCGGTGATTCAGCAGTGTTGTCCTGACCAGGGCAGTGACGGAGGCATCATCAATTACCGCAGGTGCCACTGTCATCTCATTGCTGACTTTTTTAACACCTTCCACATCTCCGGCGTATTCGCTCGTCAGGTCCTTCTGGGCCATGTTGTCAGCTTCACCGCGCAGGGTGACTTTCCCGTCTTTTGCCAAAACCTCGGTTCCAATCGCATTCACGTTCCGATGGAACAGAAGGGTGGATTTCACTTTGGTAATGAGCCATGCATCCGAGTACTCCTCAGGGGCCTCACCTTTTACTTCCAGTTTGTTTTCCACGCTTTTGACTCCGCTCAGGTCAGAAACCGTCTCCCCGGCCAGCGATTTGCGGGATTCTTCGGAAACAGTCCCGGTCAGGGTGACAGCGCCTTTATCGGAATTGATTGTAATATCATCGCCTTTGAGGTATGTCCTGAACACATAGGACTGTTTTGCAGATGATTCGATGCGGTCATCCGTATCGGATGCGTACAGCGGGCTGACCAGAAACAGGGATGCCGCGGTTAGTGCCAGTGCCAGATGACAGACTGTTTTTTTCATGGTTCTTTTTCCTTTCCTTGATTGTAATTTTTTTGCAGTTCCCCGGAATACATTTTCCGGGCGTTCACTGACTCACTGCTTTCTGTTATTTCAATTTTTGTGCCATGTTTCCAATATCCGGGGGTATATCTCCCATCATTCTGATTTTTAAAAATATACTGATTAGAAAATAGTTAGGGGACAGCATTGTCAGGCATATATAAAAAAGGTCATATTTGACATTATGTTACATATGACCTTTTTTTGTAGTGGGGGCAAATCCGTTGATCCTTACATTCCCCTGCCCCCAATGCTGCTGCCTTAAGGCTGGAGGAGTGTCAAACTTACAGTTTGGCAGGTGTGCTAAACTGTAGCCGTGCTAAACTGTAAGTTCAGCACTCCGGAGGAAGGAGTGTCAAACTTACAGTTTGGCAGGTGTGCTAAACTGTAGTCGTGCTAAACTGTAAGTTCAGCACTCCGGAGGAAGGAATGCCAAACTTACAGTTTGGCAGGTGTGCTAAACTGTAGTCGTGCTAAACTGTAAGTTCGGCACTCCGGTTTTTCTTAAGGCAGCAGTATTGCCCTCAGTTGGTCTGTCAAATAAATTTTTTACCCTTTTAAAAAGTCAGGACTGAGGAGTCCAAACTGAAAGTTTGGAAGACTGCCAAACGACTCGACTTAGCTCGCCGAAGTCTTTCAGGCCTCGACGTGAGCTCCGCCGAACGTTTGGCACTCCTCCGCAGCTTTTCTGAGTGTACAGAAATATATTTGACAGTTCACTCAGGGGAGAGGAGACTTTATCACATCAAGGGATTTGACCCACTAGCGGTATTCGATTCCTGTCTCTGATTTTCGTGCTGTTTTGGGGGTGTCCTCATTTCTGTCTGGGTGAACAAAACGAAGGCAGATCCAGGCAAAAAAAGATAAAGGACTGTCAGACCCCACATCCAGAGCCATTCTTCCCGAAGCAGGACGGGCGAGCAGTTCGATATCCCTTATTTCCGGTGCAGGTTTCCGTCTGCGTCCAGGATCTTGATGCCGAAGAGATCTTTTTCCATGGACAAGGCGTGGGTTGCGCACGATATACATGGATCGTAAGCGCGGATCATGATCCCAACTTCGTGCTCCAGCTTTTCGCGATCCACCTGCCCGCTGTGAATTGACCTGACTGCCACCTGTTTGAGCGAGAAATCAATAGCACCGGCGTTGGCATTCGTCGGCGTAATAATGTTGAAGGATTCGCAAAAAATATTTTTTAACATACTGTATTTAAAACATTTAATTACTTCATTAAAAATATGCTTTTCCCCGATTTTGAAATATTCCTTGGATATAAAAAACTTTTAAAAATCATCAGGTTAGAGAGTATTTTTTCCTGAACCCCCAATTTTAAGGCTATCGATAGACTCAGTATGCTCCAGAACTACCCGGTACGCATCCATCCCGCGACTGCGAAATGCCTCTGCTGAGCCCCAGAGATACAGTCGAAAACGACGATAAAGTTTGTCTCCCCAGCGGTTGATAATTTCATCCCGTGCGGTTTCCAGATTCTCAGCCCATGCCTTGCAGGTGAGGTAGTAATTTCGCCGGTCGTTATAGACCTCCAACACCTCCCACGGGCTTTTCGCCACTTCGGCCAAAAACGCGTGCAGGCAGAAATAGGCATGGTCGCCCGGAAAGATGTAGCGGGACACGAAAGTGGGCTTGGAATACTTTTCCCGGTAGGCGCTGGCATCAAGGTAGACGCGCCCTCCGGGTTTCAGTAACTCCTGAAGATGCCGCAGCACGGCCGGATAGTCGGGAAGATGCTCCATCACCCCAAGAATAACAATGGCATCGTAAGGAACGGGGGAACTGTGCTCCCAGAAATCCTGGTTAAACACTCTGCAGGGAAGTTGCTGCTTTGCGATCAGGTCGGTCAGAAAGATATTGGACTGCTGTGAAATGGTCAGGGAAGTGACCTGAATGCCGCGTCTTCCGGCATGTTCTGTGAAACTGCCCCAGCCACCGCCAACATCCAGGACGCGATCTCCCGGTTTCAGCCCGCAGGCATCGATGGCAAAATCAAGTTTGCGTCGTTGGGCGGTTTCCAGGCTCTCATCGTCCCCTTCGAAAACGGCCTGCGAATAGCAGCGGGTCGGGTCCATGAACTTGAGATAAAATTCGTTGCTGAAGTCATAGTGTCCTGCAATGGCCTGCCGGTTGCTCCGTACCCGGCCGACAAAGTATGGCGCTATTCGCTGCCACAGGGAGTGCAGCGGATGGCGGTCGCTCAATAGCCCGCGGAGACTGGCAAACCCCAGCATGTCACCGGCAACATCCAGACTGCCGGCCATGTAAGCTTCGCAAATTTTCACCTCATCCAATTTGAGCAGCGCCGCCAGGCCCTGACGATCCTCCACCAGTATCCTGACTGCGGGGTCACCTTTTCCCAGACGATAGACATGCCCGCCCCATAACCGGATCTCAATCGGGAGCCGTAGCTTGTCGGCGATCCGTTTTTGAATCCGCTGGAAGATTTTGTCATAACCCGTTACCAATGAAACCTCGGTAATTTGTTCCATCCTTATCTCCTTTCATTTCAGAAAATGCCTCTTCCGCAGAATCTGCGGTCAGAGGTCGGTGAAAAATAGAACATTGCCTTCCATGTATGGCTAAGATGGTTTTTGCGTAAACTATCAAAATCAAACAAAAGAAAGGTAATACTCTAATATTTATTTAAATCCATCTACCTACAGATTCGGCTGAAGGGCTATTAATATTAATTTTATAGAGCTAAACATCTGTTCTCTATTTCGATAGTTCTTCATAAAACTTCCATTCTCAGTCAAAATGTGAGAAACAGCACCGAAGCACTTACCGTCGTCTTTTCCAATAGTAACCGCCTCCACCGCCAAAGACCAATACCAACACTACAATGAGAATGATTAGACCTGTCGTACTCATGGTAATTTCCTCCCTTTAATTTGTTGTAATTTTTTGTTAGTTCCCGGAACACTTTTTCCGGGCGAGTCATTTTCACTGCTTTTTATACATTCAATTTTTGTGCCGGGTTTCCAACATTTAGCATCACGTCCCCCATCATTTTGATTTATATAAATAATCAGTTAAAATGACATTAACAGGCGTTCATTATCTGCCATATAAAAAGGATTATATTTGACCATTAGTCATATTTGACATTTTTCTGGGGGTATGGGCCTACAAGCCCAGGCAGCAGACTTAAGCAGCATAAAATCCTTTTCAGTTCCAGGCATTAATCGGTCATCCCTCCCGGCTTCACTTCGGTGACCATCACAGGGCTGAAGGCTTTACAGTTGTCGGCGTAATCCCATCGCTCAATCAGGCAGCGTCCTTCGGATATACCGCTACCCCAACGTACCAGGTTAACCGAGTTCGGGATGCCGCCACGGACCCGTGACGACACGGCTGTTCCCGCCTGCACGGCCCACATTGGCCTCACGGGGTCAGGCAGCGCAATCACGTAGGGCAGATGGATGTGCCCGCCCATCACCAAATCGCCGCCGGCAGCTGCCCAGCGCCGCAGTGCGGTGGCGTACCCGCGCAGCCGGTCATGAACATCCTCTGCACGCCGTACGGCGAAGGGTTGATGGACCACCACCACGCGCAGTTGCTCCGGGCTGGCACCCGCCAGGTATCCTGCCACCCGCTCTGTCTGTTCCGTGGACACCTCTCCGTTTGTGTGCCGATACCAGCGCGTTGTGTTCACGCAGACCACCAGCAAATCGCGCGAGGAATGCACGGGCTCCAGTTCGTCGCCAAATGCGGTGCAGTGTCGGGCGTAAGGGTGAAAGATACGGGCGATCAGGTCGAAGAGCGGAATGTCGTGGTTGCCCGGAATGGCCAGCACCGGAGCAGCGAGCCTGTCAACAAAGCTTCGCGCATCGCGGAACTGGCCGGGACGGGCACGCTGAGTGATGTCGCCCGAGAGCACCACCAGGTCGGGCCGCTGTTGCAGCGATAGCGCGGCAAGCGCTTCGACAACCGGCAGTTTCTCTGTGCCGAAATGTGTGTCGGATATCTGCAACAGGATAGTCATGAGCCGTCCTGTCCGGGATCGGTTGCCACCTCTTCGGACCTCGGCTTGAGGAGATAGAGTGGTTTGGGGGACACCCGGAAATCCAGAGGTACACGCATCCAGGTTACCTCGCCGTCTAAAGCCACCTTCACAGCGCGGTGCCCCATCAATACGAGCCGGGGCGCTACGACCATGCGATGGAACCTGAAGCTCTCCACATTACTCTCTTCACCGAGGGTCCCGATGGTGCCGCGGAGCATCAGCAGGAGCATCGAAAACATTCCGATCGGCCGCAGCATCACTGCTGCGATGCAGCCCTCGTCGAGCGCGTGCGCCTCATGCATGCCCATCTGCTCCATCTGCAGCCGGTTGTTGCAGACGATGAGTGTCAGCGTCGTCACGTCGCGGGCGCTTGCACTGAGTTCGATGGAAAGCCGCATCTGACGGTGCCTGGCCAGCAATGTGACAAAAGCAGACCCGATCGCCACCAGACGACTGCGGCCGAACCGCGCCTTGTCGGCCTCGCGGTACTGGATCAGCTCGGGGTAGAGGCCGAGGCTCGCGTTGACGAGAAATACCCGATCGTTGATCAAACCCACCTGTACCGGTGCCGGTACAGAATAAAGCAAAGCCTGTGCAGCGGCGGCGGCATTGTTGGGAATGCCGTGCGTCCTGGCAAAGTAGTTGAAAGTTCCCTGTGGCAGGATGCCCATGGCGCAGCCTTCGGCGTACGCGGCCTGCGCCACCGAACTGATCGTGCCATCGCCCCCCACGGCAACGACGGCAGTATGCCGGGCAATGGCCGTCACGGCTGCCTGAGTTGCGACGCCTGCAAGTTCATCGGGGCGGGCGCACAGCAATTCACCGGTTCTCCCGGCCGCCCTCAGCGACTCTTCGATCATATGGCGTGTCGTATCAGGATTGTTGCTACCTGAAGCAGCATTGATGATGAACAGCAGCGGTGAAGCGGGATCTATTTCGGGACAGCGCGACGGTTTCGGTTCTGAGGGGGTAAGGAAGGTGGTGAGAGGTGTTGACATAGCAGTAAACCTGTTGGTTACTGACGGGACAACAAACTCCTGTCAGTGATTGTTTGGGAGAGATTTACGGTCGCTCCCATATTAAACTGCAACCGAAGCCCCATAATGATGCAGGCAGGGCAAACAACACCATTAAATTTTTTAACACATGCTACCTACTCAAGGGCACCGGTGCCCTTGCCCACCCAACCCCACAAATTACAGTCCAAACAAACCGCTCCCCGGACAGGTATTGATAAAACAGCCCGAAGAACCCGCCTCTATGATGTCCGAGCCCTGGGGCATGGAATCTTCAAAGGTCTCCAGCACAGGGGAAAAGCGCTGCTTCTCCTCTTCGGGCATATAGGCCAGTTCATCAAGGCTGGCTGCCACATGCTCCCAGAAATCGTATCTGTCAAATTTCCCTTCCACCATGTTAAGATGGTCAAAATCCGGGCAGATCACGGCTTTTCTGAAGTTCATGCGATCCGTAAAATCTTTAAGATGAATCTTGTTGGATTCAATGGAGAGCCAGTTTTTATCCTCCTCCACGGTAAACATGGGTTCGTTGGCACTATCTTTTTTCAGAAAAAAGGCACTTTGAAGGGGCACCATGCCGTCATTGGCCATGTAATGAAACACATCTTCCCCTGTGCTTCCCCTGGAGGGTATTTCAGCTATAAACTGTGTCGTCACCTCAAGGCCGGCATGATCCGTAAATGACAGGTTCAACCAGTTGAGAGCGGCGGCACCCCCAATACCCAAATCCGTGTCATAACCGCCGTAGGCGATGATCCTGCCGAAATACCGGGCATCCCGGTTCATCTCATCCAGGGTGCCAAAAGAACGATCCGGCAGATAGAGCATGGCATCGGACTGGTTCGTTTCCAGCATCGGGTTTTCCATATTGGCGTCCATAACAGAGAGATGATGCTCATCCCCCAGGTCAGAAGAAAGGAAAAACTGCCGGTATGGTATGCCGTTTTCCGGCCCGTCAAAATTATCCCAGCCAAGCCCCATAGTACCGATATCCGACACATTGACCTCATAACTATCCGTATATCCATAGATATAGGAGGCAAGATCGTCTTCATGATCTTTACCGGATATTGCAAGAAGACCCCAGTCGGGTACTGCCGCCGGTGAGCCATGATGGGGAGTAGCCAGGGTCACAAGCCCCAGAACGCGATTGCCTTCATTGCCCTCCCCATAACGGGTCATGTAGGAGCGGGATACCAGTCCTCCCCGGCTGTGTGCCAAAAGCAGAACCGGCCTCTCCTGACCAAATTGGGCAATAATGGCATCCCCCAGCTCTTTGGCATTTCCCGAATGACCGTCGTAGCCAATCAGTTTTTCGGTGTTGTGGTGAAACCGCCATATTTCATATCTGCTGGAAAACGCATCGTGTTCCGATACCCAGTTAAGAAAGATGTCCCACCGGTCTTCATCTTCCTTGAAACTGTTGTCACCGTGGACCAGAATCAGCGGAATCCTGTCCGGAGACTGATCGCTCTCTACGACCAGTCCGAAGAACTCTTCATCCGCCAGTGCGACACCGTCTGTCATTTTGGTCGGGACAGAAAATATGGTCATCAGTGTAAAAAACAGCATTGAAAGAATAACAGTATGTTTTTTCATCATTTCCTCTTATTTATAATTTAAATAGGTTCTATCAAAATGTCTAATTAACTTACCCAAACTCCCTCTCTTAAAATCAAAAGGTCAGATTGATTTGGCTCAAAGAGTGCAAGCACCTCGTCAAAACCGGATTGTTGAAGTTCTTTTACATCTGATTCGGCATCCTCGTGTGATGGATATGTTGCCACGATGTCTTTGTTTTTGTCCATGATCCTCCTCTCTCTGCTGATAATTTCATTTATTCTCTACTCTCCTAATAATATTCTTTAATATTTACAGAATAGAAAAAAAGAGTGCCATTACTCAGGGAGTTTCCCAAAAATAAACTTCCCGTTTTTCTGTCTGAATGTCGGGTTACGCTGCGCTAACCCGACCTACTTTGGGTAGATTATTTTTGTCGAAGTCCCTCATGCTTTTATACACTAATGCTTTGTCAGGATTGAAATTGTGAGTTGTAAAAATCGGATTTTTCTGTACACCTGAACTCACATATTCAAAGTTGACAGAACACTGATTGCTTTTCTTATTGCATTCTCTGTGCAAGATTCTCCGATACTCAGGCATTTGATTTATCATTCTGATTTTAAAGCGGAATCAGTCAAAAATCATTTACATGGCATTCATTGAAATCAATATAAAAAAGGCCATATATGCTCATAGGGTATATAGGACCTTATTTTAGAACACATACGTTGTAAATGACTGAAAACTAATTCCACTTAACTTTTATATTCAAGAATCTTTGTGGTGTAAGGAATTTTCAAACTCTTTACGATTATAAAACCCGTCGTCCAAAATCTCTGTATCAATTGTATCATCGTGAATATAATGGCGGAACATAATTAATTCGTAGTCACGATCAATTTCGGATACTCTATTGAACCGTCTTGCTTTGACAAAAGTATTATAATCTATTTGGTTTGTAAGCACCTTTTTTTGTTCTTTATTTAAATTCACCATTCCTATTGGTACAATAAGGTGTTCATCGCCATCCTTGTTTAAAAATCCATGCACACCATCGCTTACAGAAACATGGTAAGTGTTGTAACCAACCTCTATCAAAGAATCATCAACCTCAACATCAAGATAAACAACCCGTTCAGCTTTTTTATTAACCAGTAAATTGGTCACTTTCCCAATAGTGCGATTTTCGGCATCTATAACATCCCAGCCCCTTACATCATAATAATCGGACGCTACTTTATAATCGGAAAGCTCTTCTAAATAGTACAGGTTCTTATTATTGTCAGACATAATTATTATTCCTTTCAAAATTATTTAATTCATTTTATACAGAAGGTCCGCTGCTTTACTAAAGAAAGTTTTAACTTCATCTTTCTGATCAAGAGTAAGTACTCCCGGTTTTATTGATTCTGATGCAATTTTTAATTCTGCAACTTCATTTATCAATCCCGGATATTTAGCCTTTTGGATGTTTTGCAATACATTGGTTAAAATATCATCCGCCTTTCTAATGCTATCCGCATGTGTTGTTACAAAGGAATCTTTTTCAATCATTTCTGCATATTCCCTTACCTTTTCTAAATCTGCCTGAACTTCGTATCCAACTTCACCGGCCATAGCATTTGTAGCTTCGATTAATTTTGAAAGAGTTTCATTTGTATATTCATGATCCAGACTCATCTTATTTTTGCCGGTTTCCACAAAATTTATATAAGCCGCCACGGTACTGTTATTTTCCTTCACATTTATGAGGTCTGTTTCCTTAGTATCTGTAAGTTCGGATGTGAGGTCTGTTTCCTTAGTATCTGTAAGTTCGGATGTAAGGTCTGTTTCCTTAGTATCTGTAAGTTCGGATGTAAGGTCTGTTTCCTTAGTATCTGTAAGTTCGGATGTAAGGTCTGTTTCCTTAGTATCTATGAGTTCGGATGTTTTGGGCACTTCATTCGTTTCCCCATTGTAATCATTAAATGCCAGGAAATAAATAAGTATTGCAATTACTACGAGTACCAATAATATCCACGGCCACACCAGTTTTTTCTTTTCAATTTTAATTTCTGTCATAATAGTCTCCTTAAGTAAGATAATAAATTTATTTTAACGATTCAGATAATTCAATTTATTTTGCCATTTTTTTCCTCCTTTTGATCGATTTTTCTTATTTCATTATATTTTATATGCAATCTTTGTGCCAAGCTTCCAACACCCAGGATTGTGTCACCCATCATTTTGATTTTTATGAATAATTTGTTAAAAAGACGATTTCAGAGCAATCATTAACCGTCAATATAAAAAGTCATATTTACTCGAAAGGTCACATATGACCGATTTGCAGCACGCTCCGCCTCAATCAGCACTCATTTCCCCAAACCCCCGCTTTTCCGGCTATAAAAATCCATATGATAAGTGAATACAGTCTGATCCGCCTCCGGCACACGGTGTGCTGCAAAAAAATTATAAAATCACCTTCCCGGATAGTCGGTCGGCCAGTTTGGGTAAGGTCATTCCCTGAACGACAATGGAGAAGATGACGATGATATAAGTGATGGTGATAATAGTTGTCCGCTCAGGAACATAGGGCAGGGACAGTGCCAGGGCAACCGAGATGCCGCCGCGCAGGCCTCCCCAGGTCATCATGGTAACCACTCCCTGACTGAATGGCCTGAAAGGCCGCATGGCCAGCACCGCTCCCCCGACACATGCCCAGCGGGCAAAGAGGGTGATAACTATGGAGAAAAGTCCGGAAATGAATAACTTGAGATTAAAAGGTATGATCAGTATTTCCAGGCCAATCAGCATAAACAGGATGGCATTGAGAATTTCATCGATCAGTTCCCAAAAATCGTCAAGACGTTCCTGTGTGTGGTCGGACATGGCAAAGGTGCGACCGTGATTGCCAATAAGTAAACCCGCTACGACCATTGCAATCGGACCGGATATATGGAATCGGTCGGCAAAGGCATAACCGCCCATGACCATGGCCAGGGTGATAAGCACTTCCACCTGGTAGTTGTCGATCCGTTTCAGCATCTGATAGGCAACCACACCGATTGCCATGCCAAGCACGAACCCTCCGCCGACTTCCTTGAAAAAAAGCTTTGCCACATGGGTGATAGAAAGTTCTACTTCGCCCTGAGTGCTCTGTCAAAGTTAATCTGACGGGTATGCAAAGCTGTAGGGGCGTATTGCATACGCCCGCCGGTTGGCGTTCCGGGGCGTATGCAATAAGCCCCTGCAGAAATAATATCACCCGTCATTCAAATGTTGACAGAACACTACCATAATAAAAGGTCATGTTTAACCGGTGGTCATATATGACATTTTCGGGGACTCTTACTTTCTCCGCCATGTCTCTACTTCGATAAAAATGCGCTTAACCATTGGGTAGGATCGTTTGATTGCACTGTCCAGGCCTGCCACTGTCACCTCAACCGCTGTCGCCAGGATCGGGTCCACAAAATCGACGCTGATGTTCACGAGAATAAAGTCAGGCCCCATGTGCATGGTCAATATTTCATTGATTTGTTTGATTTCTTTGAACGAACAGGCGATTTCCCGTATTCCCTGGACGACCTCTTTATTGGCACTTTCTCCGATCAACAGACTTTTTGTTTCGAATGCCAGTAAAAAGGCGGTTGCCGCCAGTATCAGCCCGATAATGACGGCTGCGGCTGCGTCATAAACAGGGCTGGCTGTAACATCGCTGAGAAGAATTCCCACAAATGCGACGAAAAGACCGATGATTGCAGCAGAATCCTCTAACAGCACAATAAATATGGAGGGGTCTTTACCTCTGTGAATGGCCTGAATATAGCCCCAAGTGCCTTTTGATTTGGCGAATTCCTTCAGAGCGATATACCAAGTGGTTCCTTCAAAAACCAATGCAAGGCATATCACGACGTAATTGACGTAAGATTGTTTTACCGGCACCGGAGAAAGGAGATGGTCTATCCCCTTGTACATGGATAGTCCCGCACCGCCGGCAAAGAGTACGATGGCAACAACAAAGCCCCAGAAGTAAATCTCCTTGCCGTGACCGAAAGGAAATTCATTATCGGCGGGCATTTTTGCCCGCCGCAATCCGTACAGCAGCAGAATCTGGTTGCCTGTATCGGCGCACGAGTGGATTGCTTCCGACAGCATGGCCGAACTTCCGGTCATCAGGGACGCGACAACTTTGGTCACCGCTATCAGGAAATTGCCGGCCAGAGCCGCAGTAGATAACCTTTCGGGAAGATGCCGCCATATGTTAGCCTCTCCAGTCTGAAGCCAGCAGGCCCTTGTCGTTGGCCAGTGCCCTCGCGGTGTCTATAAGCTTTTGTGCGTTCATCTTTGATACCTCCATTCAATTATTAACAGGCCATGCTCCGGCACTGGTGTCGAAGTATATGCGTTCTGTTTTTTGGTCTGATTCCATTTCCAGTTGCGTATTTCCGGCAGATCCCCGCCGTGTTTATCAATATATATTCTGTGTTCGATGAGCTTATCCTGCATCATCTGCTTCAGATAATCCCCTTTAGCAGTTTCGATATCCGTTATTTCCGGTGCAGGTTTCCGTCTGCGTCCAGGATATTGATGCCGAAAAGATCCTCTTCCATTGACAAGGCGTGGGTTGCGCACGATATACACGGATCGTACGCTCGGATCATGATCCCAACCTCGTGCTCCAGCTTTTCGCGATCCACCTGCCCGCTGCGAATGGACCGGACTGCCACCTGTTTGAGCGAGAAATCAATGGCACCGGCGTTGGCATTCGTCGGCGTAATAATGTTGGCTGCACGGATGTAGCCGTCGTCATCCCACCGGAAATGATGGATCAGCAAGCCCCGAGGTGCTTCCACGATACCCACCCCTTCCCCGGCCTTGTACTCTGCGGGAGCGGCCGGTTCCCATTCGGTGATCCCCGGATCCGCCAGTATCTGTTCTGCGCGCTCGATGGCATAGACCGCCGATATATACCGGGCAAAGTGCTGCGCCAGCGTCTCCTGGGCCACCTGGCCGAACCCGGAGCGAAATTTCTCCATCAGTCGGCCGGCCTGCTCGGTACCGGCAACCCCGGCAGCGTTGACCCGCGCCATGGGTCCGGCCCGATACATGCCATCCGAAGCCCCCGCCGACGGCAGGCAGGCCGCTTTGGCATAGCTGTAGTTTATGTTTTTTTCCCCGATATGATCGAGGTACGCGCCGGCCGGAAAATCGGCCGCCACCGAGCCGCCGGGGTCAATGATGCGCACCGTTCCATCGTACAATGCCATCCGGTCGTCGCTGACGAGGGCTAGGAAATATGTGTCCAGTCGGCCAAGACCGGCGTAATCCTGCATCGCTTTCCGGAGCCGGGGAAACCACAATTCGTCGCAGAGCTTCAGGAGCGTTTCCTTCACCTGCCGCACGCCTTTCAGAAACCGTTGCCGCTCCGCTTCTGTCATGCCTTTGTTAAGCCCGCCCGGTACAGCCGCGTTGGGGTGAACGGCCTGGACCCCGAACGCGGAGATGATGGTTTGCGTCACGTTGCGCATGGACACGACCTGCCGCAGGACCTGGGGATATGTTGCGTAGATCGTCGGGAGCCCTCTCTGCGCCAGCGGCAGATCCGGCAGAAGCAGGTCCGCCCCCGCCAGAACAAACATATGCAGCAGATGGTCGCTCACATGCTCGCAGGCCAGCATCAGTTCCCTCAACATTGCCACCGGGCGCGGCGGTTCCAGTCCCAGCCCGTTCTCCAGAGCCTTGACCGAGGCCAGGTGATGGGGTACGGGGCAGACACCGCAGATGCGCGGGGTTATCAATAGTGCTTTTGAAGCGTGATGGCCGCATAAAAATGCCTCAAAGCCCCGAAACTCAAGGAGCTGGGCCTGCGCCTGGGCGACGTTTCCCTCTTCGTCCAAATTGATCGAAACATTCATTTTCCCTTCGATGCGCGTGATTGATGCCACGTTGATCTTTTCTGTTCTCACGATCATTTCTCCTTTAGGGTCACCTGTTTTAACACCCGTTCCAAAAAATCCGCCAGCAGGCGGGGGGGCGGCGGGCAGCCCGGCAGGGAGAAATCCACGTCAACATAGGCATTGATGGGCAGGATTTCGCCGGTCAGGGCTGACAGCAATTCATCAGGTATGGTCTTCTCACCTGTCCGGAGAGAGGGCGCGTTCTGATAGGCGGTTTCCAGCAAAGTGGCCTGCTCATGAAGATTGGCCAGACCGGGGATGCCGCCAAAGGTGGCACAGGACCCGAAAGCTACGATGTACCGCGCCCGCTGCCGGACCTGCCGCAGGTCCGCAATATCCTCCTCGGTTCGGGCCACGCCGGTCAGCATCAGGATATCCACCTCGCCATAATCCCGGGCGCTCATGAAAAGCGGCGCATAAACCAGATCCACCTTATCGTCGAGGAGATCCAGCAGTACATGCCCCATGTCGGCCATTGCCACCTCGCAGCCGTCACAGGCGCAAAGGTCCTGTATGGCCAGGGTTGCCTTTCTCTTCATGCGCGCACCTCTTCCCCTTCCTGCTCCCGGTTGACCTGCCGCAGCAGGCCCATGTAAAGATCATAATGCCGGAATGCATAGGGACACACGCCTACGCACAGGCCGCATAATGCGCAGAGGTAAACATGCTCGACGATGGCTTTGCGTTCCGAGGGCAACGCGCTGCCCTGATACTGTTTCAGATAGCGGCGCACTTTCAGTGCCGGCGCCTGTTCGGGCAAGCCGTTGCCGGCTTCATATTCGGGACACACCTCGACACACTTGCCGCACCGGCTGCACGCACTGCTAAAGGTCTGAAAGGCGGCCGGTGAGTGTCCGTTGGTAAAGCGATACGCCACAGTGCCCACTGCGTGCGATACGAATCCGCCGCCGAAAAGAGACACCAGCAGCCAGACCATGGTGCCGGTGACGTGAATGGTGGATGCCCAGCCCGATGCGGCAGGCAGTATCCCGAGGATGCTCAGCAGCAGATCAAGCCCGCTGACCGCAATCACGCAGATCAGGACGGCATCGACGTAGAACATGCGGCCGGAAGCCACCCGGAATGATCGGCTGCCGGAAAACCGGGCAAGCACTCCCATAAATCCGATGGCCGTCAGCAAGCCCATCCCGCCGTGCATCCAGGTGATTACCCGGCCGCCTCCATTCAGGATTGCCCCCCAACTGCTGAAGTACAGGATCTCCATGATGATACCGGTGATCAATGCCCCGACCATTCCCACATGGAACAGAGTTGATAAGGGATTGACCAGGAATGTCTTTTGAACCAGCAACGAAGTCAAACCCGGCTTTTTCAGGTTAAGTGACAACAGTTTCGGTTTTGGTCCAAACCAATAATTCATTCCACTACTCCTTCCGGTGTTTTTCTATCGGTTGCTCTACTGGCGGTTGCTCCATTCGGTTTTTGCGCCATTTAAGGCCATTGTAAACCAAGCCGCCGATTATGGGAATCCAGCCAAAGTGTGCGAGCTGGGTGATGTCCGCCTTCATTCCCGCCTCCCCCGAATATCGGGGGGTGAAGCCGAAAAGGCGGGACATCATTCCTGTATTCAATGCCTCAGGCGCGAACAGGATGAGCGTGTTCGTCTGCTCCGGATAGAGAAGGACGCCCCCCATCTCCTGTGCCTTCTGCATCCCTAATTCCCGCATTTCGTCAAAATGCCCAAAGGACAATGCGTCGTAGCCATAGGCATGACAGACGTCCACGCAGGCCGGGTTGGCACCGGCGACGATCCGGTCGTAGCACATATCACATTTATAAACTTTGCCCTGAGAGGGTTCATAGTGCAAGGACTTTGGGAAGGGACAGACATTGACGCAGGACAGACAGCCGATGCAGAGGTTCTCATTCAGGATCACAGCCCCCAGAGCCGTCTTTGTCAGTGCTTTGCCTTCACATACCCGTGTACAGGGGGAATCGAAGCAGTGCATGCAGTGAGTTGAAACCGGCAAGGGTCTGGCATCTTTACCTTGCGGATAGGTAAGGGTAACCTGGGTATAGAAAGTGCCGGGATGCTCCCCGCCGTGCTGCTTCCCGCATGCCCCGACGCATTTTTCGCAGAAGGAGCATCGGGTCGTGTCTGTCAGGATGGCAAATTCCTTGCCATGGCCGGCCGCGGGCCTGCCTTCGCCGCCCAAAAATGCCGTAGGCAGCACGACAGCGCTGTTTTTGAAGAAATCCCGCCTTGACCATCCGCTTTGGTTTTCCATGACTCTGCCTCCTTTCAATTTTTCAGGCCAGTTTCCCCTCGCGCGCCAGTTCATCTGCCACATCATCCAGGCCCAGTTCGTGCAGTTTGGCACGGGTCGGGAAGCCGCTTTCGGTACTCCAGCCCCTGAGGTCGTAGTAGCGATCCATCATCCGGCGGTAGAGATCGGGATTGAGCCTTTGCGGCTCGTCCGGATGCATGGACGGTTGCTCCTCAAAGTAGCGGCTGATACTGGCATCCTCGATACGGGTCTTGCCCTGCCGGACGTGCAAAGCCCGCATGAGGTTGTAGCATCGTTCCGTGGCCTTGTGCATGTCGTCAAGCGACCAATCGGTGCCCACCACGGCGTTAAACAGCCGTACCTCAGCCGTGTAATCTCCCACCATGTCCGCCGTCGCGGTGGAATAGGTCATGGGGAACGACTGGTCACACACGCAAATGCTGCATTTCATAACAGAGCGGTTTTCATGCCAGATGACCACAATCTCTTTGTCACGGTACCCCATCTCCTCGTCATCCGGCCAGCCTGCAAAGGCATATTCGGTGCCATAGACCTTGCGACCGATGACCTTGAGCTGCTCGTAGGGGACAGGTGAGCCGTCCGTCCATTCCTTTACGGCACGGTGATAACTCTGCACGGCGCCGTGTGTCGAATTCATCGGGTCGCGACCGCGCGTGGCCCACACTCCGGCGCTGATTACCCACATGGGAAAGTGGACGAATTGCAAATACCGGCCGTCCCAGTGGGGGCCGTAGCCACGCTTGTGTGTCTGCCACACCAGATCCTCCAGTCCCAGCTTTTCGGCTGCCCGCGGGGTTCCCTCGGCAAAGATATCTCCGTCCCCTTTTCGATAAGCTATTGCCTGGATGAACTGCACGGCCTGTTCCGGCGTAAACCCAAGATATGCCTCAGACTCAGCCTTGGGATACACGGCCGGGCCATTCCTGTTCAAAGACAACTCCCGGCCCATAAGCGTCTGTAACCTGCCGGCGTTGTAGCAGTTCTGGATAAACCAGTTCATGCCTTCGAACATTTCCCAATGGTTCAGGCCCAGCCAGTCGCACAGCTTGGCAATTTCGAAACCGCCGGCTTCGACATCGGAATCTCCCTTCAGCATCGCTGAACCGGCAGTGCCGACACAGTGCATGACACCGGAAAGCATTCCGGTGCCTATGTAGTGCATCGGCACATTCTCATAATAGTCCTGAAACGGCATCGTGCATTCGCCGCAAGAGGTGCATCCGGACTGCTTGCGCACGCAATACCTGTCGTACCGGGTGAACAGTTTTCGGGGTGAACCGGTTCCGGCGGGGCTCCCCTGTGGAAGCTCGTCCGCGATCTTGCGCGTCTCATATAACAGCACATCCGGCCTGGCCACTTTTATGGCACACCGGCCCCCGTTCACCACGACAGCCTTGAGCTTTTTCGAGCCCATGACGGCGCCAAAGCCGCCCTGTCCGCAGGCGTTCCCTGTTTTCGTCAGAATGATGGCCAGGCGCACGAGGTTCTCACCGGCCGGCCCGATGGCGGCGATAGCCGCTTCTCGGCCGTGCGCCTGCATCAGCATTTCATGCGTGTTCAGGGTCGTCAATCCCTTGAGATTGGATGCATCCCGCAGTTCGGCATACCCGTCTTCAATATACAGATAGGTCAGGGAGGGTGCCTGCCCCACCAGCAGGATGGCATCGTAGCCTGCGAATTTGAGCTGCTTGGCAAAGTCGCCGCCGAAACCGGAACCGGCCACCCAGGGCTGCGGATATCCCTGCGGCGCGATGCCCACTACCTCGCTGCGCCCCGAGGTTGGGGCCGGCGTACCCGCGCAGGGTCCCGTGGTAAAGACCAGCGGGGCATCGGGGCTGTACTCCGAAGGGAAAGGCTTGCCTACGGTCTCGTCCCAGATCAGCTTGAGCCCAAGGCCATAACCACCGATGAAATCGGGGACGTACTGACCTGTATCCAACTCCCGGATCACATTGGTCGTCAGATTCACTTTCAGAATTTTGCCAGCGTAACCGTTCATAATTTTCGCTCCTCCCTCGGTACATAAGTCAGGGCTCGTCCGCCGCCTGCCTCTGAACAGACGTAAATGCAGGCCGGTCCATCCTTTCTGTCCCTGCACAGGTCGCATTTGATAGCTATTTTGTCCGTGATATCAAAGCTGACGCGGGATGGTGTGTATGTGCATGCCTCGACGCACTTGCGACAGCCGATGCACTTTGCCTGATTGACCAATCTTGCGCCGGTCCCTTCATTGATGATCATGGCTCCTTCGACAGGACAGGCAGCGTAGCAATCGGGTGCAGCGCACTGCTGGCAAAACATGGGCGTGCGCATGTAATGCTCTGCAAATTCTGTTTTCCACATGACGCTGGAAAACCGGGGATTGGTGTTTCCCCCGTGCACCAGCGCACACGCCAAAACGCACCTTTCGCACCCGACGCATTTATCCGAATCCCACCGGATGTAGTCGGATGGGGGTACTGCTACTCTGTTCCCGGTCACCGCAGGTTCAGTTTCCGGCCGGGATTCCCGCAATATGACAAAGCCGCCCGCGGAGAGGAGTACGCCACCGGCAGCGCCCGCCGCCACACCCCTGAGAAAATTCCGCCGCGATATCTCTTTTTCAGGTTCTCTTTTCAAACCAAAATCTTCCATGTTCTCCTCCCCGGATGTGCGTTTACTTATGCCGGATCCTTCAGAACAGCCATATATACCATTACTCAATAAATTTCCGCTTACCCGGATTTCCGAAAAATGCCCGGATATTGGATTCCCCCGTAAAAAGTCCGGAAATCAAGTTTTGACACATATTAATTATTTGATTTTATTAATATCAGATGTTGGAAATCCGACTTTTTACAGGTTCATCAAATCATATTTTCTAAAAAAAAATAATTTGTAATCGAACACGAACAATTTCAACAAAAGACTTTTTGAATTGTTCAGATTCCCCCGCAACTTGAACTTTTATAAAACAAAAAAATGATTTTACCCCACCACTGTCAAAATTTGTGCATTTGTCACTACTGCATTGTCAACATTTAAATGACGGGTATGCAACATATTGAATTTTTTTGTAGGGTGGGCAAAAGCGCAGCGCTGCCCACCGATTCAGGTGGGCACGGAAAAACATGTGCCCACCCTACAAAAAATTCAACCCGTCATTTAAACCTTGACAAAACACTACTGCTTCGTCAACTTTAAAATTATGTGTTAAAAAATCGGATTTTTCCAAAAAATCCGATTTTTCAGTGCAAATGAAGTCACAGATTCAAAATTGAAAATGCACTACTGCATTGTTTCACTTAAAATTGTGCAGGTATTTCGGAGCAGAACATCCGAATGCCGGGTTACGCTTCGCTAACCCGACCTACAATTTTAAATGAAACAGAGCACTACATTTTATATGCAATCTTTGCGCCAGGCTCCCAACACTCATGTGGTGTCACTCATCGTATTGATTTTCAGGAATAATTAGTAAAAAACTTTTTCAGAGCAGGGACTGACAGTCACATAAACAGGTCATATTTGCCCGAATGGTCATATATGACCTCCTTGTGGCGCGCTCCGCACAGCCCATACATGAAATTCGGGGGCCGGTTTAAACCCGACCCGGATACGGAACTGAAACTCATGGCCGGTTCATATAAAAACCGACTGATTTTCCTGCATCTCCTGAAATAAGTCAGGGTGTGCCTTCATTTCTGCCCGGGTGAACAAAACGAAGGCAGATCCAGGCAAAGAAAAGATAAAGGAGTGTCAGACCCCACATCCAAAGCCATTCTTCCCGAACCTGACGGAAGGAGGCGCCCATCTGAGTCAGCCGCAATCCCCCGGAGATTCCCCAGGTGCTTGGCAGGAGCATGGAAACCGCCCTTATCCAGTGGGGCATACTTTCCACCGGCCAGGAAAATCCTGATATCAGCACCGCAATCATTGAGCTCCATACAATCATGACAATGGACGTTTCCCTGGTTTTGAAAAACTCTGCCAGCACCTGGCCCAGCAGAATGACCGACAGCAGAAAAGGCAGCAGAAACAGAGAAATCATTGCAATGCCTGTCCGCATGGGAAAATCCCAGAACCGGTAAATCACCCCGTAGATGAAAAGGATATGGATAAGATAAAGGGACAGGCAGGCAATTGTCCGTGAAATAATTTTTACCATGGGACCGCCCCGGCGCAGGGTGACGTTTTTGCCCGCCATGATCTGCTCCCTGCGGGTCCCGGATATCATTCCGATTCCAATGAGCATGGTCTGCTGCAAAATCAGTATCAGAACGCCCGGGACAATATAGGTGCCATAGCCCATGTGGGGATTGAATAATGATATGCTGACCAGGTTGAGCGGGGAACGGTCTGTCCCGGCCTTATCCGCCGACCATCCCCGTGCCTGGAAACGGCGGATCTGAATGCCTGCCGATACTGTGCGAACTGTTTTCACCAGCCCGGTCATGGCCTGTCTGTAGATCAGAAAATACGTTGCGTCCACATATGCCGATACATAGGCCGGATGCCCCTGAAGGACATCTTTCTCAAAGCCTTGAGGAATCACCAGGGCTGCACTGTAGCGTCCTGAAGCGATCTCCTTTTGCGCGGTATCAGGATTCCGGGAACGACCTTCCACCCTGAGCATTTCCGAGGCATCTGCCATGCGGATAAGCTGCCTGCTGAGTGCGGAGTTGTCCTGATCAATGACGGTCAGGGGCACCTGCTTCAGCACTTCCCCGGCATAAGGAAGCGGATAGATAAATGAATAAAAGACAATGGCCGCGCCCATGATAACCAGCACGCCCGGATCCCTGAAAATCAATTTCAGTTCCGTCATTATATTAAAGAAAATATCCCTTATCATGACTTTCCCCAGTAACGGCTGTCCTTCATGTGGTTCTTCAGCAGGGGAACCAGGCCGATTCCCACTACGGGGAAAATAAGCAGAATCAAAAGATCCGGCAGAGATTCAGCCGGTTCTGCACTTCGGAGGGTCTGCTCCAGAAAGATGTGAAGATAGTGTGTCAGCGGCAGCATACTGCTCCAGGCCTTTCCGAGGGCCGGCATTCTCTCCTGAGGGAAGGTCAGCCCCACAAAAGCAAAGGCGGTTCCGGAAAAAAAAGAGGCCGAGCTGAGGGCCATGCGCAGGCCGGGATTGAGAAAGACCAGGATGATGCCGCAGGCCAGGTAGGCAATCACCAGGAAAAGTGTGGCCGTAATCAGGCCGGACAGAGAACCTCTCAGGGGAACACCAAAACCCATAAGGATAATGGCCAGCATTGCCAGACCCAGCAGACTGAATGAAATAAAATATACGGTCAGTTTTCCTGCCACTGCTTTCCACACACTTCCGCCCGCTGTTTCCAGCCATTTTCCGGCAGTGCTGTTCTTGAATTCGCTGCCCAGGGCCATAACCGCTGTCATGAGGATAAAAATCTGGAAGAAGGTGGGACAGAGAGCTGCTGCAAGAAAATACATGTAATTGAGCTGGGGATTGAACAGTACATGCCGGTCAAGATGAACAGGTTCCACGCGGGCCATGGCCGCTTCCTCCATTTCTCCGCGCCGCAGCCTGGAGTGAAAGTTGATCCCCGCGGAAACAGTGGCAACTGCGGCATTCAGACTGCCTGAAATAATGCTTCCGGGCAGCAGCATCTGGGTGTTTGTATAAGCGATGACCTCCGCGCCTCTCCCGCTCAGAATATCTTCTTCAAGTCCCTGCGGCAGGATGACCATGGCATAAATGCTGCCCCTCAGCATCAGCTCCCTGGTCCGGGCAGGGTCGGATACCTGAAAGGAGACCTCGATAACGGAAGTTGCATCCATGGCTCTGATGACAGTGCGTGATAAAGAGGAATGATCGAGATCCGCCACGGCAATGGGAAGATTCTGCGGGTACTGCCTGGAAAACAGGCCCCAGGTCAGGGCGAATGAGACCAGCGGAAGTACAATCATGGCCAGGGCATAGCGGGAATGTGCCCGTATCCGGGATATTTCACGCAGAATTACGGCCCGGAATCCCCGCTGATGTTCATTTCCGGACATCAGGCAGGTCCGTAAGGGGAACGATAATGCTCATCCCCGGGCGCAGTCCTTCGGTTTTTTCAAGGGGTCTGGCCCTGACTTCAAATGTCTTCAAATCGAATCCCCCGGACGCACTGGTGGCTCTCCAGGTCGCGAAGTCGCCCAGTACCGATATGTAACTTATTTTCACATCAAATTTTCCATTCCCCAGGGCCGGGGCTGAAACCGGAAAGACCGCTGCCATGCGTATCCCGGCCATGCGGTCCTCACGCAGGTTGAAGGTGACCCATATATCGTCAGGATCAAGAATGGTAACAAGCGGATAGCCGGGGCTGACTATTTCCCCGGGTTTGGCAAGGACATGAACAACTTCACCATCCAGGGGAGATTCCATACGTGTTTCCCGCAGATAACTTTCCACTTCGGAGACCGCTCCCTGTGCCTGGTCAACAAGTGCCGCGGCTGTCTGCATATCTTCTTTCCGGGCACCTTCCAGCGCCATGTCATACCCGGAACGTGCTGCGGCTGAGGCCGCACGGGCAGCTTTCCATTTTGCTTCCGCTTCGTCCCTTTTCTGCCCGGGAACGATTCCGTCAGCAAACAGATTGCTGATTCTCTGATAAGTCTTTCCGGCCAGTTCCGCGGCTTCCCGGCCCTGTATCCACAGATTCATGGCCGCTGCCACTTCCTGACTCCTGGCTCCGGCAAAGGCTTTGTCACGCTGGGCGGAAGCGGCCTTTTCAGACGCGGCCGCCTGCCGGAGCCTGGCATCAATCTCCGGACTGTCAAGTATCAGCAGACCGGCCCCCTTCTTCACGGACTGCCCTTCCTTAACAAACACCTCTGAAACACGACCGGCAATTTTGACAGCAAGATTCACCTGACCTGCGTCAACCTCACCCTGTATGAACTCTGTCTCAGGTTCCTGCAGATACCAGGTCAGCCCTCCCACCAGCACCAGCAGAATCAGGAGTCCGACAATAGGCTCAAGGATATGGCGTATGCTTTTCAATTCTCAACCTCTTCAGTTTCCCCGGCCAGGTAATCCAGATAATAATGACGGACAAGCCTGAGTTCAGAATCAAACTCATAAACCAAAGGAGTACCCGTAGGGATATTGAGTTCAATAATTTTTTTGTCCGTGATTTGCTCCAGATACTTGATGAGTGCCCGAAGGCTGTTGCCATGTGCAACAATGAGAAGTCTTTTGCCTGCTTTTATCTCTTTGGACAGTATTTCATTCCAGCACTCGACGACCCTTTCAACAGTATCTTTCAGACATTCGGTTTTGGGAAGCCGGCTCTTCTCAATGTCTGCATATCGCGGATCGTTGCCGGGGAAGCGCTTGTCCTCTTCAGAAACCGGCGGCGGTGAAATGTCGTAGCTTCTTCTCCAGATCAGAACCTGCTCTTTGCCATGTTCGGCGGCTGTCTCGGCTTTGTTGCGTCCCTGCAATGCCCCGTAATGTCTCTCGTTCAGCCTCCAGTCCCGGACAACCGGAATCCACATCCGGTCGAGCTGGTCAAGCACCACCCAGAGTGTGCGTATCGCCCGTTTAAGCAGCGAGGTATAAGCGATATCGAATTGGAACCCTGAGTCGCGCAGTGCCTGTCCTGCCTTGCGTGATTCGGCCATGCCTGCCTCTGCAAGATCAACATCCTGCCAGCCGGTAAAGCGATTCTGCAGATTCCATTCACTGAGACCGTGACGAAGCAAAACAAGTTTGTACATGAAATTTCCTTTTATACTGTAGTAATCCGGTTTTTATTCCAATTACATCATGCGGATTATTCAGCCCTTTCCATTGCCCGGTTATACTTTCCGCCGCAGGCCAGACTGTTTAAACGGCAGCGTTTCAGGAATATCTTCTGCGCGGCGGTCACATTGTCTTCCCGACCTTTCCAGGTTGCAAGTACCGGAGCCTGCAGCGCGCGGCCATAGGAAAAACTGACCTGCCACGGATGCGGTCCCATCCCGTTTATGGCGTTCAGGTGCTCAGTGGCATCTTCCGGCCCCTGCCCGCCGGACAGGAAGATGATTCCGGGGACAGCCGCCGGTACATAACGGGTCAGGCAGCGGAGCGTGGCCTCGGCAACCCGCTGCACCTTTTCCTGAGATGTGCATTTTATACCTGCAATAACCATATTCGGTTTGAGCAGCATTCCCTCGAAAAACACATGGTGGGCATCAAGTTCGGTGAACACGGCCTCGAGAACCCCGGATGTGACAGCTTCGCAGCGTTCGATGTCGTGGGAACCGTCCATGAGGACTTCCGGTTCCACAATCGGCACAATATCCAGTTCCTGGCAGAGTGCAGCGTAACGGGCCAATGCGTGGGCATTCGCACGAATACCGAATGAAGTGGGAACATCGCGTTCCCTGATCTCTATAACCGCCCGCCACTTAGCAAACTCAGCCCCCATATTTCTGTACTCAATGAGCCGTTCGCGCAGGCCGTCAAGACCCCCGGTGATTTTTTCTTCAGGACACAATGCCAGCGAATCAGCGCCTTTGTCCACCTTGATCCCCGGTATGATCCCCCGGCCCGATAGTAAATCAGCAAAGGGAATACCTTCCTGATTGCTTTGGCGCAGCGTTTCGTCGAATAGAATGACACCACCGATATAGGATTCAATCCCTTGGGTTGAAAAAAGGATTTCTCGGTACCTCCGGCGGTTTTCTTCGGTGGACTCGACCCTGATCGAATCGAATCGCTTTTTGATCGTGGAATTGCTTTCGTCCGCGGCCAGTACGCCTTTCTGTTTCGCGACGATTGCTTTTGCTGCGGAACTGAGTTTATCCTTGTCCATTCGTAACTCCTTTTTCCCTTTTGTTGTTTCATACATAAGGCTTTGCACAGACAGCCGAAAAAGACCGGGACACAGGACAGGAAAACCGGTAAAAATACTGGCCCCGGCCTTTTGGGTCTGTTCTCATGAGATTGTTCGCAAGCCTTCAGTTCTCATTTTTAATCCGGCTTACTTTTTGCTTTCTTCCTTACTTCCTTTTTGTCCGCCGGTCATCGAACCCTGACCGGAACTATTGCCCTTTCCCTTGCCTTTACCATGACCGTCTTTCGATCCCTGACCTTTGGGTCCGGTTCCATCTCTGTTTGGCATATTAATCACCTCCTTTCTGTTGGTGAACGGATAGCGAACGCAAATCTGTCGTCGCCTGAATCCGTCATGCTGGCTGATCTTACTTTATTTCCTGCTGCACTGTTTCATTTAGGAATGGGTACGAAATAACCTGACCGGTTGAAAATCGGGTAGTGGGTCAGGCCGGTTGATTTTTATAACCACAGAGAACACAGGGTTTTCACAGAGAGGCACAGAGAAAAACGCTTACATCTCTCTGACCCTCTGTGTCTTCTCTGCGTCCTCTGTGTTTTACCACAGAGAGGATTCTGTTTCTTAATGACAGATCAACGGATCTGACCCACTACCCTATATGATGGTGTATGCTTTTCAATTCTCCACCTTTATAATCGCCCCGGCCAGGTAGCGGGGATAATCCGCTCCTCTGCCGCAGGCTTCCAGCAGTTGCGCCAGGGCCACGTCAAAGCTGTAAGCCGCCTTCATCCGCTCCACCTGAATCCCGGCAAGGGACATCTGGGCATCAACAACATCTAAGGATGTGGCAAGCCCTTCTTCAAAAGAACGCTTTCTGACCCGGAGATTTTCCTCCGCGAAATCCAGCGATGCCTGGAGTGCGTCGAACTGCTCACTGTCTTTCATCAGTTCCTGGTGACGGGATAAAACCAGGGTTTTCAGATCCCTGATAAGTTTATGGTGCGTCAGTTCCGCCTGTTCTTCCATCTTTCGGGCGGCCATGATGCGGTTGGACCTGGACAGACCGTCAAAAAGAGTGAAATTAACTCCGACTCCCAGTGCCCAGCTTGGATCCAGAGCTGTCAGGTCATCTTTATAAAGCTCCCTCATCCCAAACAGATATACCTCCGGGTAAAGTTCCGATCTGACGGCTCTCAGGTTTTCACGGGCCTTGTCTTTTACAGCCTGAATCCGGTTTATAGCCGGATGGTTTTCCCGGATCCGGGCTATGAAAAAATCCGCCGGGTCAATGCCGGGAAGCAGAAACAGCGGTGTAGAAGGATTTACAGCATCATCCGAAGCCAGGATATTGGCAAGCGCGGTTCCGGCAATATCCAGGTCGCGCCGGGCAGCCTTACGTTCCCGATCCGCCTGGGCATTTGCCACCCGGGCATGGAGAAACTCTGTACGGGCAATAAACCCCTCTTCCTGCATTCTGCGGGCCTGAAACAGGTGCTGATCCAGGGCATTTTTCACCTCCGTCCGGATGTTCAGAACCTGGTTCATCAGCCGGACGGCAAAGTAGTACCGGGCCAGTTCGGATGTCAGGGTCCCGGCGGTTCCGTGCATTTTTGCCTCTGATTCCCGGACATCGGCATCCGCCGCTTTTTTAGCCGCTGTTATCTTCCCCCCGGTGTACACCGGCCAGACCATATTAAGCTGGGCCTTGAAAAAGGTATCATCCTGAATGGTCTCCCGAAACGAGGGAACCATTGCCGGAGGTACTGTCGGATGCATGGCAAGAATAACATCCCTTATGGGATTCAGGTCCAGGTAAATCGGATCACTGATCCGGGTCAGCCGTCCGCTCAAAGTGACCCTGGGCAGGTCCAGCCCCCTGGCCGCCCTGGCTTCGTACTCCTTCTGCCCGATCTCGGAGCGGGCTGTCTGCATGGATTCATTCCTGATAAGCATCTCATCAAGTGCCTTTGCAAAGGTCAGGTCAGAACCGGCAGCCATCAGCGGCCTTCCCTGCAGGATCAGTAAAGACAGCAGAATACCCGCCAAAAACCATCTGAAAAGCGGCCCCGGTTTTCCGGATACCCAATGGAATTTATCGCTTTTGCCCACCGTTCCGGGTGGAAACGAAGGGCAGAAGGGGGAATAAGTGGTCTTTTTATTCCAAATGCTCTCACTGCGTCCGGGTGGTATCAGATTTTTCATTACCGTACCTTCATTATGCGACATCAACAGTCCCGCATCTGTCTTCAATCATATCCGTTTGAATCTGATCCAGCCTCTGTTGGCAAGATATCGCATAAAGCGGACGATTCTTCCTGCGGCCTCGTCAATATCGTCTCCGGTTTTTCTGCTTTGAATGCGGGCGATATCCAGGATGCTCCGCATTCCGTCCATGCTGAGCCATGCTGATGAGGAAAGCTCGTCCAGTTCAATGTCTGAAACCGCTTCTCTGCTGACGAGCCTGCCTATCAGTTTTTTTATGGGATTTATCCTTAATTCCAGAATAACCCTGCCCGAATCGCCCACCCTGTATTTCTGATGCACAATTTCGGGAATATAGAGGACAAAGTTGTATTTATCCTTTGCCGTATCCTGTTGAATCATTCTGACGGTTCCTTTCTCGTGGCGTATATGAAAACCCAGATTGAGAGCAGCAGGAACATAATGAATGCCGCGAGATTACTTTTTGCAATAAGAGGGAACAGCCTGAGACCAAAGGCTATATCTGTCCCAATGGCAGCGAATATCCCAATGACAATACCGATCAGGGCATCTCCTGCCACAAGTCCCGATGCAAGCAGTATTCCCCTTTCAACGGCCTTGTCCATTTCGACATTCTCTCCCTTTTCAAAAGCCTTCTCCTCTTCAGCAGTCTTATCTTCCTCCTCTTCCTCCTCTTTATCCTCATCCTTCGGGGCTTTTTTCATTTTTTTCTCGACAAACTCTCTGACAATACCGCCTGCAAAGATTGCAGCCGTCAGACCTATGGGAAGGTAAATGCCAAGTGCAACTGCGAGGATTGGAATTTTGGCCATGAAACAGAATACAGCCAGGGCCACACCGACAAATACCAGCGTCCACGGAAGTTTGGCCGTCATAATCCCTTCGACAATCATCTTCATAAGCGTTGCCTGGGGCGCAGGAACGGCTGCCTCTCCGATTCCGTAAGCCGAGTTCAGTAAAATCAATGTGCCTGCCGCGGCCACAGATGCAATGGAAAGCGCAGCAAACATGCCGATCTGAACATTTTTGGGAGTGCCCCCTATGATAAAGGTGGTTTTAAGACTTTGCGCTGTGCCGCCCGCAACCGCAATGGCAACGCAGACGACACCGCCGATCATAAGCGCGGTCTTGATTCCGGGATCCCCCGTATTCCCCAACAGCTTCAAAACGGTGGTAACGACAAGAAGCGTGGCAATGGTCATGCCGGATACGGGATTGTTGGAAGCGCCCACAAGTCCGACCATTCTGCCCGATACAACCGCAAAGAAGAAGCTGAACATCACAGCAAGAAGGGAGCCGACAAAGCCTCCGCCGATGACCGGAACGAACCAGGTCAACAGAAAACCCGATACCGCGGCCACAATGACCCAGTAAAGAGGCGATTCAATATCCATTCTGGCGACACTTTCGGTTCCGCCTTTGCGCATTCCCGCAATGGCCTGTCTGAAACTGTTGATGATGGTGGGCATGGATTTTGTGAGTGATATGAAACCTCCGGTCGCAACCGCGCCTGCGCCGATATACCGGATATAACTGGACCAGACATCAAATGCACCCATTTCTGAAATCGGCACTGTGGAAGGGAAAAGAGGCGCCGCCATTTGCGCGCCGAGGAATTTAATCAATGGTATAAGCCCAAGCCATGCAACAATGGAACCGCCAAACATCAGTACGGATGTTTTTGTGCCGACGATGAAACCGACACCCATAAGAGAAGCAACGGTATTTACACCGATCATGGTTCCCTGATAGGCATGGATTGTATAGGAAGCATTTTCGCCCCAGAATCTGAATCCCCCGGATAATATCTTATAAACCGCTCCAACACCCATACCCAGAAGGACGGTCCTGAATCCGCTTCCCCCTTCGCTTCCCGTAACAAGAACTTCTGCCGCGGCCATGGATTCGGGATATATGAGTTCGCCGTGCTCCTCAACAATCAGATATCTTCTTACAGGGGTGACGAAGAATACGCCCATGAGCCCCCCGATGACTGTAACAATGACGACCGTCAGGATGCTCAGGTCAAAACTCAGCAGTATCAGTGCGGGGAGAACAAAGATGATGCCTCCCGCAATGGACTCGCCCATTGCGGAAAGGGATGCGACCATGTTCGCTTCCAGTATATTATTCCTTCTGAAAAGCCCTTTCAGAAGGCCGGTTGCCAGAATGGCTCCGGGTATGCCTGCTGAGATCGTAAGACCGACCTTGAGGCCGAGGTAAGTATTGGCGGCGGCAAATATGAGCGCAAAGAGGACACCGATAATGATGGAATATCCCGTCAGTTCAGGCATTGCCTCTGTGGTCGGAATATAAGGCACATATTCTTTTCCGGGCGCGCCGCCGTAAGCCGCTTTGGACAGCTCGTATTTTTTGACCGAATTCTCTGCATTTTCCATGATATCCTCCTTTCTTATCTGGTAGTTGGGCACGAATGTTGAATGTTGAATATTGAATGATTATAAATTGTTATTATTCACTGTTTTTATCTTTCGTTGTGAACAGTAGCTCATGGCCGTTTATATGAAAGTGTCTGCGAAAAACCGGCTTCGGCCTAAATTTTCGCACTCCGTGCAGCCTGACTCGTTCCCAGGCTCCGCCTGGGAACGCATGGGGTGAGGCTCTGCCTCACACACTGCCGGAGCCCGGGAACGGGTTGAAACTTTCATGCTTCGTTGTGACCGTCAGTCATGGCCGTTTATATGAAAGTCCCATATAACTCGTTACAGGGCTCTGCCCTGTAACGCATTTTTTCGGGGCTCTGCCCCGTACAGCATGAGGCAGAGCCTCTCCGGGGGCGTTACGGGGCAGAGCCCCGTAACGAGTAGTAGCGGGAGACTTTCATGCTTCGTTGTGACCGTCCGTCATGGTGGTTTATATGAAAGTGTCTGCGAAAAACCGGCCCTTCGGCCTTAATTTTCGCA
>JAABRU010000219.1 GCA_011390755.1 Desulfobacteraceae bacterium
TCGGCACTCCTTTGGTATTACTTCTTTTCGGAAATCACCTAAGTTTGGCACTCCTGTTTTTCTTAAGGCGGCAGCGTAGGGCCTTAGGGAGGGGGATACTTCACTTTTCAGATCGGATAAACTGAGCGGTCACAGATGAATCATCATGGCGTTTTCATCGCAGTTGGGAAATTTTACGCAGAAAATGCAGTCACTCCAGATTTTCAGGGGGAGATCGGAGCGTTCAATGGGTAAAAAACCCATTTTTTTAAAAAATCCCGGTTTGTATGTCAGGGTAAATACTTTGGGGATATGGTATTGCCGGGCTTCTGCCAGTGCATGGGTCACCAGTTTGGCACCGATTTTTTTCCCTGTATGATCGGGATGTACTGCCAGGGAGCGGATTTCTGCGAGATCTTCCCAGCAGAACTGCAGCGCGCAGCATCCCATCTGTTTTTCTTCCTCCTCATAAATCCGGAAATCCCGCAGGTGGTCATACAAACGGCTCAAAGGTCTCGGAAGCAGCTCCCCCCGCTTCCCGTATTCCTGCAGCAGTTTGTGGATGAATGAAATATCTTTTATGGTTGCATTTCGAATCATATCTGTTTATATATTCCCAGTTATTATTTACAGCAGTCTGTATGGGCAATGCCGTTTCCTCAGGTGATTTCCTGAAAAAAAATGTAATGCATTGTCATAGCTTAATTTTAGGGTAAACGGGTTTCAGTTTATAATTGTGTAAATAAATTATGCGATGCCCAACCCTGATTTTTAGATCTGACAAAGCAGTAGTACACCACGGCGTAAATACGTACACAGTTTATAAACACCGGATGCCCTGATTTAAAAGGGTTTGCAGGGCAGGAAAACTGTGTACGAACTTCTGACTTGGTGTAGTAGTGCTTTGTTTCACTTAAAATTGCAGGTCGGGTTAGCGAAGCGTAACCCGGCATCAGGTTGCTTTTCCCGAAATACACACACAATTTTAAATAAAACAGAGCAGTAGCAAAAGAGTCCAAAACTTACAGTCCGGCAGGTTTTTCCCGAACCGGTTCAGTATGTCAGACTGTAAGTCTGACACTCCGCCGCGTTTTACCCGGGCGGAGAACTTTCTGCTTAGGAACCGGTACGAAATAACTTTCCCGTCTGAAATTCGGAACAACTGTTTTTCTACGGATCAGCAAAACAAAATGAGCAGCTTATTTCCTACTCATTCCTTACGGAAACGGCATTGGGTCTATAGCATGAATTCTGCTGAAATTAAAGATTGCTGAACCCGTAAAAAGTCAGATTTTTGAAAATCGCTGTTACATAAAATGGTAGCGGGTCAAATCCCTTGATCCGAATATTCCCCTCCCCCGGCGGGCAATGCTGCTGACGTAAGGTCGGAGGAGTATCAAGCTTACAGTTTGACATGCTGACATTACGGTATAAATCATCAGAAAATACAGGAGGTATCAATGACACACCATCACCATCATGAGCATGAGCACTCACACGAACATCATCACGGAAGCGGGGCAGAACTGTCTTTTGCAGAAAAAATGTGCAAACTCATTGAACACTGGCTGAAGCATAATGAGGACCATGCGGATAATTACCGGGAATGGGCAGAAAAAGCCCGCAAAGAGCAGATGGCGGATCTGGGGAAAATTTTGGAGGAAATTGCCGTGATGACGGTGGAAATGAACCGAAAATTTGAAGCGGCCGCGTCACTGGTCAAAGACAAATGTAAATAAAAGGGACACGGAAAAAATAAAAAGTCCCGCAGGAACGACAGGCAGTGGGTCAAATCCGCTGATGAATGAGATTTCTCATTGTAAGGGCGTATTGCACAGGCCCGTCAGCGGGGTGACCAGAACACTTAGTCAAATATATTTCTGTACACTCAGAAAAGCTGCGGAGGAGTGCCGGACTGAAAGTCCGGCATACTTCCAAACTTTCAGTTTGGACTCCTCCGTCAGGACTTTTTAAAAGGGTAAAAAATTTATTTGACATTCCACTTAGTGGAATGTCAGCAAAGTTTCTTTACATCGCAGAAACGGCATACTGCCGTTTCCGGGGCGCAGGGATGCCGCCCCGGCTTCGGACAGGTTAAGAAATATATTAGACAGTCCACTTAGGGAATCAGAAAATGATAATGAAAAAAAAGAATATGCTGTCCTTTTTCACTCTGCTGGTATTCTGGGGTTCTGCCGCGGCCTGTGCGGCTCCGCTTTCCCATGCTCCCCCGAAAAATGAATGCGTGATTCTGCTCCACGGTCTGGCAAGGAATCCCCGTTCCATGAAAAAACTGGAAAAATACCTCTCTGCCAAAGGCTATCAGGTAATTAATTTCGGATATCCCTCCACCCGTGAATCCATCCGTACCCTGGGGGAAGTATGGCTGCCCAGAGCAGTGGGGCAGAGCAGAAAAGGAAATCCGGAAAAGATTCATTTTGTAACGCATTCCATGGGCGGGATTGTGCTGCGGCAGTATCTGCAGAAAAACAGTCTGCCGCCCGGCAGCCGTATTGTGATGATCAGTCCCCCCAACCGGGGAAGCGAGCTGGCGGATTATCTGAAAGGCCTGCGGCTTTATCAGTGGTTAAACGGCCCTGCCGGCCAGGAGCTGGGAACAGATTTCCGCAGTACACCCAATACACTGAAAGCAGTCGGAGCCGAAATCGGAATCATCACCGGAAACCGATCATTCAATCCTCTGTATTCCCAACTGATTCCCGGTCCGGATGACGGAAAAGTATCGGTAGAACGGGCAAAGCTGAAAGAAATGAAAGACTTCCTGACAGTAGCGGCGACGCACACCTTTATTATGAACCACTCGCAGACAATACAATCCGTTGCCGATTTTCTGGAAAAAGGGGAATTTGAAAACTGAAATTATTTTTCCCTGAACCGGTAGCTTTTTTTCTCTCCGCCGGTAATCAGGGCATACGCGCTGTGATTGTGGATGGATTCAAAATTTTCGGCACTTACGGAAAACCAGGTAATATTGTCATCCCGCTTGATTCTTTCCGCAATATCTCTGACAATATCCTCCACAAATTTGGGATTTTCATAGCCTTTTTCTGTTACACATTTTTCATCCACCCGTTTGAGAACAGAAAACACTTCGCAGGAAGCACAGGATTCCACCAGTTCAATCATATCTTCAATCCAGATGAACTTTTTAAAACGGGTGCGGAGTTTCACTTCTCCCCGCTGGTTATGGGCACCGGCTTCGCTGATTTCCTTGGAACAGGGGCAGACCGATGAAACCGGCACGATTACTTCCAGTATCAAATCCGTGTTGCCGTCCGGATCGCTGAAACCCACCAGTTTGCAGGTATAATCCATGAGTCCGGGGCAGTTGCTGACAGGTGCTTTTTTTTTGATAAAATAGGGGAAAGTAATTTCCACATGCGCGGAAGCCGCATCCAGATGGGTTTTCATTTCTTCCAGAAGCTGGGATATTTTTTCCAGCGATACTTCCGGCCGGAAAAGATGCAGCATCTCTACAAAACGGCTCATATGGGTGCCTTTGTATTTACCCGGAAGATCCACATACATATTGATGGATGCGACCGTATGCTGAAAACCGTTTTTCCGATCCAGCACGGTGACAGGGTAACGGAGATTTTTAATCCCCACTTTGTCTATGGGGATATTGCGGTGATCCCGCTGGTTCTGAATATCTATCATGGCATAGGATACACTTTTTGTTTTTTATCAGGATGATTGTAAAAGATAATCCGGTCTGACACGGCTGAGAGACCTGAAAATATTCCCTTTGACTTTGCGGTTTTTGCGGTAGAGCTGCAGCAGCAGTTCTTTGATTTCCCCGCGTCTGGAATTTCCGGCACTGGGACAGGTATTGATAAAATCCGGGAAATTCTGACTTGCTGCAAAACGCCGGATGAGGTCTTCGTCGGAAAAAGCCAGAGGACGGATGACGGTAATTTTCCCTCCGAAAAAGGGCTGACGCGGAAGCATGGTACTGATTTCCCCTGCATAGCACATATTCAGAAACAGGGTTTCAATAATATCATCTTTATTATGCCCCAGCGCCAGCTTCCGGCATCCGAGTTCATCCGCAATTTCAAACAGCCGTTTCCGGCGCAGGCGGGAGCATAAAAAACAGGGATTCTCCCGGTTGTGCGAACTGTGACTCAGCACACCGTAATCTGTCATCTCCGTCCGGATGCTGTATCCCATTTCTTTTCCGTATGCCATCAGTTTGTCACTGAATCCCTTTTCAAACCCCGGATCAATATAGATGGGAAAAAGTTTGTACCTGATGGGAATGCGGGACAGACGTTCTTTCAGAAACCACATCATCGTCAGACTGTCTTTCCCGCCGGATAATCCCAGGGCAATGCGGTCTCCGTCCGAAATCATTTCATAACGGTGCAGTGCCTGGCCGAAAGAACGGTTGAGATTTTTAAAAAGTTTTCTGCAGCCAAAAGCAGGACCCCTGTTTTTTTCCCCTTTCAGACTTTTTGCCGGAAGTGCGGAAACCGGAAGTGCGGAAAAAGGATCAGACATCTATTTCTGTTTCACGATCTATATATACTTTTCCCGCTGCAATTTCCCGAAGCGAGACAACAATGTCTTCATTTTTGGGAGAACTGACCAGATATTCCGATCCCTCCCGGATCTGCCGTACCCGTTTTGCCACCATCTGCACCAGAACAAAACGGTTCGGCACCCGGTTTAAGCAGTCTTCCACTGTAACTCTTGCCATATTATCACCTTATTTAAATGCATATTAAAGGGGGAAATCCGGTGCTGTAAAATCAATCGCATTAAAGTCAGTTACGGAAGTCTGATTTTATGATGCCCTGTTTTTACTTCACCCGAAGTGCTTGACTCTTTATCAGTGTTTATTACGCATCTGAAATTTTTCTGTCCGGATAACAGTCGGAGCTGCAACCGCAGGGCGCGGTTTGTTACCAATCGCTCACACACTTCCGGTTCTGTTTGCGGAGTTGAACTGCGGTAACTCCCTGTGTGTTTAAAACAAAGCTGCTGACGCAGGAAAAAACGGAGTGACGAACTTACAGACTTCGGCGAGCTCAGTCGGGCCGTCTGGCAGATCTTTTCCCGAATGCTTCCGTATGTCAGACTGTAAGTCTGACACTCCTCCGGCTTTGGGAACCCGGCAAAAAATAAACCTTTCTGAAACTGTCCGGCAGAAACAGCCCGGACATCTGTTTATTCTCTGCTGCTGAAATGAAACGGGGGAATTATCTTTTTCCGAGTCCCTGAAGGCAGCAGTACTGTCCCGCCGGGGAGGGGAATTATTCTGCGTATGTCAACAGCAGTTCATTGATTTTACAAAATTTCCACCAGCTCATATGTCCGTTTGCCGCCGGGCGCATTCAGCACAATTTCTGCTCCGGGCATCTTGCCCAGCATGGCTTTTCCCAGGGGCGAGGAAACGGAAATGCGACCCTGTTCAATACTGGATTCATCCGGCCCCACGAGCTGGTATTTCACCTCTTCGCCTGTATCAATGTTTTCCAGCAGGGCGGTGCAGCCGAAAACCAGTTTGTCTTTTTTGAGTTTATCCGGCTCAACAATATCGGCATTGCCCAGCTTGAATTCCAGTTCACTGATACGGCCTTCCAGAAAAGCCTGCCGGTCTTTGGCAGCATCAAACTCCGCGTTTTCCGACAAATCACCGTGTGCCCTGGCTTCTTCAATGGCCAGAATATTTTTCGGTCGTTCAACGGTTTTCAGCAGTTCCAACTCTTTTTTCAGCTTTTCGTATCCTTCTCTGGTAATGGGGACTCGTTCCAAATTATTCACTCCTGTTCATCAGAGAATCCTGTTCCATAAAACAGAATTCCCTGATTGAGGTTAGGCGATTTCCGAATATGAATGTACCGAATCTGAATGAGTCACAGACGGAAAGTCTGTGAGCGGGACTGTCATCCGCCGGACACTGCCGGACTTTCCGTCCGGCACTCCACCGGTATCATCTTTTCCGGAAATCACCTTATTCCATTCTTTGAAAAAAATTCACAGATAATCTTTTGCCAGTATTTCCGCTATCTGAACCGCATTGGTGGCCGCACCCTTGCGGATATTATCTGCGACAATCCACATATCAATTCCGTTTTCAATGGATTTGTCTTCCCGGATACGACCGACAAGTGTCAAATCCTGGCCCGCCGCATCGGTGGCAAGGGGATATACATTGTTTTGGGGATCATCCATAATTTTTACACCCGGTGCATTCTGCAGCAGACTGCGGACCTCATCTGCGGAAATATGCTGCAGGGTTTCCACATTCACAGACTCCGAATGACTGTAATATACGGGTACGCGCACTGTGGTGGCGGTTATGCCGATACGGTCATCTTCCAGAATTTTCCGGGTTTCATTTACCATTTTCATTTCTTCTTTGGTGTAACCGTTTTCCATAAATTTATCAATATGGGGCAGACAGTTAAAGGCAATGCGGTGCGGATACACCTTTGTTTCATAATTCTGGAAATTCATCATTGCCCGCGTCTGATCAAATAACTCATCCACAGCTTTTTTTCCTGTGCCGGATACGGCCTGATAGGTGGAAATGACCAGTCGCCGGATGCCGCATTTTTTATGAATGGGATTCAGGGCAACCACCATCTGTATGGTTGAACAGTTGGGATTGGCGATAATCCCTTTTTTTGTATAAGCGGCAATGGCATGGGGATTGACTTCGGGAACCACCAGGGGAATATCCGGATTCATCCGCCACTGACTGGAATTGTCAACCACAATGCATCCGCACTGCGCCGCAATGGGAGCAAATTTTTCACTGGTGCCCGCGCCTGCCGAAAAAATAGCAATATCCACATCTTTGAAAGAATTTTCTGTAAGTTCTTCCACCGCAGTCATATCACCCCGGAAGCGGAGCATGCGTCCGGCAGATCGTGCGGATGCCAGGAATTTCAAAGATTTTACAGGAAAATTTCTTTCTTCCAGGCAGACAATCATCTGGTTGCCGACCGCTCCCGTTGCACCGACTACGGCCACATTCACTTTTTTTTCAGACATAATGCACCCCTTTACATAAATATTTTTCCATTGAGAATCACGGCCTGATACTCCGGGCCATTGGGAAGGAAATTATTCCCTCTGCGGAACTGAAAAACACCACTGCTTTCTCTAAAAAAATAGAAGGTTTTAAGAAGATAACGCTGTTTTTGTTATTTCCTTAAAACCTGCTCTGTGTTTCAATCGCCTGATTTTCAGAAAAGAGACCGGGACTTCAAAAAAAATCAGCCTTTCTGATGATGTACACCCGTTTTTGAAAATCCAAAGCGCAGACAGCCCCTGCTTTCATTTTGCGGGAGCGGAAATGTTTTCATCAGCGAAAAGTATTTATAGTCCTTTGCAGGTGAACTGATACACGTCATGGGTTTTGAAATTCTCAAATTCAGGCTGTTACGCTAAAATTTGATGGTCTCGTAAAAAGTCCGGAAATCAGGTTTTGATACATATTAACACTCTGATTTTATTAATAGCGATTTTTGAAATTTGGACTTTTTACCGATTCATCAAAATTTCGGTATCAGTTCATCTGCATATATCTATAGAACCTATCCGAAAACCTGTTTTCCGGAGTTTTACACCCTTATTTCCGCCGGGTTCAAAAATCTGTTCCGGAGGTTTTCGGACAGCTTCTTAATAAAATACCAAAATTGCCAGCTAATGAGACAGCATCCGGAAATCAGGGGCCTGCATCATACCCCGGAATTGCCGGAACGAAAAATCAGTAAGCGGAGTTTACAGGTGGCAGCCCCGGTTAAAATAAGAAAAACACGAAAATATCATTTCGTGCTTTACACTGCTCCGAAAAACATGCTGTATTATTAAAAAATACTATTCGCCCGAAAAAGCAAGAACAGAAGTTCCCGCACGGACGGTATCACCGACCCGGATATTCAGACGGGAATCCGCGGGCAGATATATGTCCAGGCGGGAACCGAAACAGATCAGACCGAATTTCTGCCCCCGGATTACCTTATCCCCTGCCTGGATGTCGCAGATAATGCGCCGGGCGATCAGTCCGGCAATCTGCACAAAACAGATTTGTTTTCCGTCTTCCGCATCCAGTATAAGGGCATTGTGTTCGTTTTCCGCAGATGCCTTATCCAGATTGGCAGAAAAAAATTTACCCGGATGGTATCTTACTTCCCGCACTGTTCCCGAACAGGGAACACGGTTCACATGCACATTGAATACGCTCATGAAAACACTGATTTTCATACAGGGACTGTCAATAAAGGGATTATCCTCTGTCTGCTGTGCAAAAACCACTTTCCCGTCGGCCGGGGAAACAAATGCGTTTTCCGCAACCGGTATCAGGCGGTCGGGATCCCTGAAAAAACCGCAGATGCAAAGTGTTGCTGTCAAAGCCGCAAGCGCGGGAACCGTCAGTCCCAGAAGCGCAAACACCGCTGTGATAAAAACAGATACATAAATAAAAGGGAATCCTGCCCGGGAAACAGGGAAAGCCGTCTTTGACGGCGGCTCAGATCGGGAGAATCTGTTCATATTCCAAGTACACTTTCATTAAACATTTACGAAAATAAGGTTTTCACCGCAAAGACGCGGTGAAATTTTCTGTCATTTTTTTATTTCCGATGAATCGGTAAAAAGTCCAAATTTCAAAAAACGCTATTAATAAAATCAAAGCGTTAATATGTATCAAAACCTGATTTTCGGACTTTTTACGAGATCATCAAGTCTATTTTGTTGATGAATCGGTAAAATGCAAAACTAAATTTTTTATTTATACTAAATCCGGCAGAAACTGTCAATAAAAACAAAAAAGACAGTCGGGGCCGCTCGCGGATTTCTGAAAAAACAGAATCAGAATCATGTATAATCCGCCAGCACTGTTATTTTTTCCGGCGACCTTTGTTTTTGCGGCAGCAGAATGATAAAATTTGTGCCTTTTCCGGGTTCTGAAATCACTTCCAGTGCACCTCCGTGATTATTGCAGAACATCCCCCTCCCGCAAGGGGAGGGGGATTTTTTGCTTAACTCAATGACATTGTTCCGGATGATGCTGATATACTCCGGAAAAACCGGGAAGCAGTCCGCCGGTTTTCTGCCCAGGGCTTTGTTTTCCGGAATCCCTGTACGAGATTCGGTTTCCCGGTTCCACAGTATTATCCGTTCCTCCCCGTCCGTTCCGATCAGCTGGGACGGGACGGTATTCATAATACAGCCCAGCATGTTCCGCAACTGCCCTGCTTCGCGTTCCCTCTGCCGGAGTTCGGACATGCAACGTTTTTGCTGAATTTCCCAAAAACACGCTTTTTTTTCTGTATATCCGGTCCGGCTGTTTTCAAGTTCCCGGATGCGTGCGCGCAGTATCTCTGTTTCCCGGATGAGTTCATCTCTGCTTTTATCTGCAGGAAGGGGATCAGACAAAGGAAACTCCTTCATTCTGCAATTCCCGGATTTCTGAAACCCGGATACGGTTCTGCTCAGCTTCCCACCGGATATCCATATCATATACACGGCTTGCGAAAATTTTTTTCCCGGATTTGCGGGAATAATAGGCCGGCCGCGGATCTGTCTGCAGCATTTCAACAATAAAATCCCGCAGATGTCTGATTTCTTTTTCTTTGCGGATACAGATTTCCAATGCCCCGGGAGAAAAATCCACGGCAAATGTTTCGGGCGGGACAGGTGCAAACCCGCCCTGCGCGGCAGGTATACTGTCCGCATAAGGGAGATAGGGTTTTATGTCCAGTACGGGGGTGCCGTCCAGAAAATCCCCCCCCTTCAGATAAAGGGTCAGTGTTTTGCGGATTCTCTCCGTTTTTTCCAGTTTCACAGCCGAGATGCCGATGGGATTGGGCCGGAATCCGGAACGCGAGGCAAATACACCGATTCTCTGATTTCCGCCAAGCCGGGGCGGGCGGACAGTGGATTTCCATGTGTTCCCTGTTTTTCTGTCTCCTCTGCGCGCGGCATGAAAAACAAAAAGAATCCAAAGATGGGAAAATTCCTCTATCCCCCGGAAAGCCTCTTCTCTGTCATAGGGGCTGAAAATTTCCAAACGGGCCCGGGCACGGGAAACCAGACCGGCCTGCCGCGGAATACCGAATTTTTCTTTGAAACAGGAGCGGACAATTCCGATTGTTCCAAATGAATATGTTTTATTTTCAGGCATATGAATATAATTCAGCTTTCAGAACAGGTCTGATGCTGCAGTCATCGGGGTAAAAATTTATATTTCTCAGTACAACAGACAGTCAATAAAACAGTTAGCATATTTTTCAGGTATTGTGCAAAGAAATTATTCAGGGAATAAAAGACATCACCGGTCTGTCAAGAAAATCTTTACCTTATAGGGGGGGGCATCGGGCACGCGCTGAAAAAGGCGGACAGCGGGTTTCAAATTGCTTTTCTGCCGGAAATCAGGCATAATCAGCAAATCGAAAACTTCCTGAACTTCCCCCTCAGATCG
>JAABRU010000220.1 GCA_011390755.1 Desulfobacteraceae bacterium
ATGGTGGGAAAACCGGAAGGTCGGGGCTGACACTGTAAGGGAGTTTCTGGGTACGGCTGAAAAACTCAAAGACTTTGAGGGCAGGAAATATTTCGGCGAAAACGGTCCCTTTGATCTGCAACTCTGGCTCTTTGCATACAGCGGTGTAACGGCAGAGGCCGGGGAACTGCTCCGGGAGCATGGAATCTACTGGTCGGACCGTGCGGATCTGGACCGGCTCATTGCCGAAAGCGGGCTGCGGAAGCTGCCGGTGTGACAAATTATCTTGCTTTTTTGAGAATAAATAATATATAAACACCTGAAAAGCATAAACAGGATATTGGAACTCCTGCGGAACTCAATCAGGGCAGGACACTAATGAAAATCTGCGTTTGGCAGAATATCTGTTATACAGAAAAAAGCAGCATGGTAAAAAAATATGTCAGAAATAAGGAGTCTGAAAATGCCGGATAAACGAAAAGCAAAAAGAAGACATATTATTTATTATCTCAGAGTGCTGGACAGAAAAACCAATGAACTTACAGGTCAGCTGGTGGATATTACAACAGAAGGAATGAAGCTCATCAGTGAAAATCCGATTGAACCGGATACTTTTCTGCAATTGAAAATGCTGCTGCCGGAAGATATTAACCGGAAATCGGAAATTTCTTTTGACGTGCATACCATGTGGTGCAAAAGGGATATTAACCCCAATTTTTTCAGCATCGGTTTTGAATTTGCAGATATTTTGCAGGAAGATGTGAATATCATCAAAAACCTGATCTATGATTTTTCATTCCGGGACTGAATCAGAAAGGTGTCAGGTGTTCGGTGTTCGGTGTCCGGTGTTCGGTGTCAGGTGTCAGGTGTTCGGTGTCAGGTGTTCGGTGTCCGGTGTCAGGTGTTCGGTGTCAGGTGTTCGGTGTTCGGTGTCAGGTGTTCGGTGTCAGGTGTTCGGTGTTCGGTGTTCGGTGTTCGGTGTCAGGTACATTAGTGGAATGTCAAATAAATTTTTTACCCTTTTAAAAAGTCCGGACAGGGGAGTCCGAACTGAAAGTTTGGAAGTCTGCCAGACTTTCAGTTTGGCACTCTTCCGCAGCTTTTCTGAGTGTGAAGAAATATATTTGACAGTCCAATTATACTCAGCACCGGCATAATCTGAGCTTTATGCGGCAGGTTCCGGTAAGGCGGAAACTGAAAAACACCTGTCTTCAAAAACGCAGTTTACGGCGGCGGACAGTATAGTGTGCCGTCAAGATTTGAATGACGTGTGTTACTCTGCAGGGGGGTATTGCATACGCCCTTACGATAATGTCACCCGTCATTTTAACCCGTCATTTTAAAATTGACAGAACATTGCTTAGGTGCTGACTTTTTACCAGGTCATCATAATTCATAATTCATTTCATAACTCACAGGAGGGGAAAGTCATGAAAATCGGGAGAACGTTCTTTTTAGGGGGATTACTGCTGCTGCTTTTCTGTTTTACTTCTGTTTTCGCCAAAGATAATGCCGTGAATGAAACCGGTGCGGCCGGTGCATTCCGCGTACTGGACATCAGCGAGCGCACTTACGATAACGCGCCGGCCATTGCAGTGCTGCTTTCGGAGTCGCTGGATCCGACCCAAAGACATGATGTTCATCTGCGCATCAGCGATACAAAAGAAATGCTTAAAAGTGCGTGGATACTGTCCGAAGACGGTAAAACCCTCTGGTTTCCCCATGCGGATGCCGAAACAGAGTATTCCGTCACTGTGCTGGAAAGCCTTAGGGCCGCAGACGGTCAGGTGCTGGGACAGCGGATAAGTCGCAGTATCACCACCCGCGCCGTCAAACCCATCATCAGTTTTGCCAGTGAAGGTTTTCTGCTGCCCGCGAAAATGAGCAAAGGACTTCCCATTGTCACCATCAATGTCAGTTCCGTATATATTGAATTCTTCCGCCTGAATCCCGAAGGCATGGTGCATTTTGTCAACTGGGACAATACGGCCGGGGAAAAAGATTATTACCATCTGGCCCAGGCCGGGAAGTACGGAAAAATGGTTTATTCGGGCCGATTTGATCTGGATACACCCAAAAACCGCCGCAGTGTTTACCATATTCCCGTAGAAAACATCGAATCCTTGCAGGAACCGGGCATGTATCTGGCCATTATGCGGGAACCGGGACAGTATGATTACAGTTATCAGGGAACCTATTTCCTGGTCACGGATATTGCTCTTCATGCACGGGTCTACGCTGCCGAATCCCTGATTATTGCATCTTCTCTGAAAAACGGCAGTGCCCTGACCGGGGTTCATCTGCGTTTTTATGATAATAAAGGAAAAATAGCGGAAGAGGGAAAAACAGATGAGGAAGGCCGCTACCGTTCTGTCCGGAAACTGCCCGGAAAAATCCGTATGCTGACGGCATCATATGAGGGACAGGTGGGGATTCTGCCCATGCGGATTCCGGCACTGGATTTAAGCGAGTTTGAACTGGGTACGCGCAGATACCGCTCCAGGGAAATATTTATGTACGGCCCGCGGGATTTGTACCGGCCGGGCGAAACCGCCACTGTATCGGCCCTGCTGCGGGATCATGACGCTCGGATTTGTGAAAGTCTGCCCCTGAAAGCCAAACTTTTCCGCCCCGACGGCCGGGAAGTGCGGGCCTTTACCTGGCATGTGCGGGATGGGGAAGGGAAGGAAGAAAATTATTATCAGACGGATATTGATTTTCCTCCGGATGCCCAGACCGGAAAATGGCATCTTAGGGTCTGGGATGATCCCGCGCAGAAAAAAGCCGCCGCGGTGTATGAAATACAGGTGGAAGAATTTCTGCCCGAACGGATGAAACTGGAACTGTCCGCATCGCCGGATTTTCCCCATCCCAAAGAAGCCCTGAAAGTGGATGTCACGGGGACCTATCTCTACGGTGCCGCAGCCGCGGAAAATGAAATCGCTTTTCGGGTGCGGGTCAGAACCCAGCGGAAACTCTTTGAGCATCTCAAAAATTTTCAGTTCGGGGATATAAAGGATGAAAAATTCCGGGATTACTGGGAAATTGAAAAGGATAAACTGGACAAAGAAGGAAAAATCTCCATTGAAATCCCCAGCCGATGGGAAGAAATTTTCAGCCCCCTCTCGGTGCGGGTGGTCGCGGATCTGTTTGAAAGCGGGGGAAGGCCGGTCACCAGAGTCACGGATAAAACAGTCTGGCCGGCACAAAGTCTGATTGGCATCCGTCCCCTTTTTGAAGGAGATAATACCGATGCCGGTCCGGTTTCCTTTGAAGTGGTGAAGGTGGGCACAGACGGAAAACTGCTTCCCGCGCAGGGACTCAGCGCGGAACTGATTAAAGAGGATCGGGATTATTACTGGGAATATTCCGAATCCACCGGATGGCAGCACAAATATACCCAGAAAAATTATCATTATCTGACAGAATCTTTGGATCTCAAAGGGGACAGTCCCACCCCCTACACCCTGCATTTACAGAGGGGGCAGTATGTGCTGGTTATCCGGAATCCGGAAAACAGTCTTATCAGCAGTCTGCGTTTCCGCGTGGGGCGATGGTGGTACGGCGGGGATCAGGCCGAATCGGCCCGGCCCGACAAGGTGGTGCTGACTTTGGATAAGGAAGGGTACCGGCCCGGGGACCTTATCCGCCTGACTGTAACCCCTCCCCACAGCGGAGACGGGGTGGTACTGGTGGAAGGCCGGGAGCCGCTGTGGATGAAACGCCTGCCCGTATCCGGAAGCGGCACAGAAGTGGAAATCCCGATTCTGGCGGGCTGGGACAGTCATGATATTTATATTTCCGCTGTGGTATTCCGCCCAGCGGACATGGATGCTGCGGAAAAAATCAGTCCCAACCGGGCAGTGGGGCTGATCCATCTGCCCCTGGAACGGAGTGATCGCAATATTGCTTTGTCTATAAAAGCCCCGGAAAAAACGCTTCCCGAAGGCCCGCTTTCTGTCCGGGTGAAAATGGAGGGGGTGCAGGGAGAGAATCCGGAACCGGTATTTGTCACTCTTGCGGCAGTGGATGCGGGAATTCTCAGCATTACGGATTTCAAAACACCCGATCCCTTTTCCTGGTTCTTTGCCCCCCGCAGATATGATGTCAACAGTTATGATATTTATGCCAAAGTCATTGAAGAACTGGAAGGAAAGCCTGCTGCCCTGCGCTATGGCGGCGATGCGGATCTGGCCGGGGGAAAACGGCCGGAAAACAAAGTAAAACTTCTTTCCCTTTTTCAGTCTCCCGTAACCTTTGATGAAAAGGGCATGGCGGAAATCACCTTCCATCTGCCGGATTTTAACGGACGGCTCCGCCTCATGGCCCTGGCTTTTGACAAAACGCGTTTCGGTGCTGCGGAAACAGAACTTACGGTGGCAGCGCCCATTGTCACCCAGCTGGCCATGCCCCGTTTTCTGGCTCCGGGGGATCAGTCCGCCTTCAGTCTGGATCTGCATAATCTCAGCGGGAAAGAGGAAAATATTTCTCTGCACCTGAAAACACAGGGACCGGTGGCTCTGGAAAAGGGGGAACAGACATTGCTGCTCGCAGACGGGGAAAAGAAAACCCTCCGCTTTCCCGTGCGCGGGGCAGCGGATTACGGCACTTCCCAAATATCCCTGCAGATGACAGCCGGAGAATATCAGCAGAAACGGGAATGGCAGATTCCGGTGCGTCCCGGCTATCCCGGAACTGTCCGCAAATTATTCCGGGTGCTGAAATCCGGGGAAATCTTCAGTCTGGATTCCCGCCTGGCCGATGATCTGATTCCGGCCACCGTGGGAGGGGAAATCAAAATATCCGACCGGCTGCCCCTGAATTTTCAGGATGCCATGAAAGGACTGCTGGCATATCCCTACGGATGCCTGGAACAGACCTCCAGTCGTGCCTGGCCCCTGCTGTATGCCACAGCGGAACAGATCAGCCGTTATCATCTGCCGCCCATTACCGCGGAAGAACGGGTCAAACGCCTGCGCATTGCCCTGGAACGCATGGGAACCATGCAGCTGGCTTCGGGCGGTTTCGGTTTATGGAGCAAAAACAGCCCGGAAGAAGCCTGGCTGACCGTTTACGCTACAGATTTTCTGCTCACTGCCAGGGATATGGGGGTGGAAGTGCCCGGGGCCATGCTGGACAAGGCCCTCAAACGGCTGCAGCATTATGTATCCCAAAGCGCGCCGGTGGATCATTACGGTGATAATGCAGCAGGGGAGCATTTGGATTTTTCCGTGCGCAGTTACGCGGGATACGTTCTTTCCCGACTGAACCGCGCACCTCTGGGAACGCTTCGCACTCTCTATGACAATCACCGGGATAAAGCCGAATCCTGCCTGCCTTTGGCCTATATGGGCATTGCCCTGAAACAAATGGGGGATCCGGCCCGCAGCGCGGAAGCCCTGAAACTGGCTGCGCAGAAACGCAGCAGAACTTACGGTTACTGGGGGGATTACAGCAGTCTGGTGCGGGATCTGGCCCTCACTGCCGCCCTGTTCACAGAATACAGAGAGGAAAATATCGAAGGGTATGACAGCCTTCTTTCAGATCTGGAACAGGCGGTAAGGCAGCGGCAATGGCTCAGTACGCAGGAAAAATATGCCATATTCAAAGCCGGGATCACGCTGCAGGCACAGCCCCGGAAAGAATGGCAGGGAAAACTGTCAATATCCGGCCAGGAAAGCCTGCTGAAGCAGAAAGGGGATTATTATCATGTTCTGGGAGCCGGAGAGATTGCCGCCAATGTGAATTTTGTCTGCGAAAGCCAGGAACGAGTGTATGTATCTGCCCTGGTCAGCGGATACACCAAAACGCCCCCTGCAAGGGAAGACAAAAATATTTCCCTGCTCCGGGAGCTGTATGATATGCAGGGGAATTTTTGTGAACGGACAGAATTCAAAGTGGGCGAACTGCTGCTGGTGCATCTGAAAATCAGCGCGAAAGAACGCATTCCGGATGCTTTGGTCGTAGACCTGCTGCCCGCAGGATTTGAGATAGAAAATCAGAACCTGAAGCACAGTTTCAAAATGGAGGATATGAACCTGGACGGCAAATCCATCTGGAAACTCAAAGAACAGGCTGTTGTTCTTCATGAAGAATTCCGGGATGACCGTTATGTAGCGGCAGTGCAGCTGAATTCTTATGCCCCCACCCATCTCTTTTACATGGTGCGGGTCGTCAGTCCGGGGACATTTTCCGTCCCCCCGGCCTTTTGTGAATCCATGTACCGGCCGGAAATCCGGGGCATGGGGGATACTCTGCCACCCATCCGTGTGGTAAATGCAGGTAGGTAAACCCCGGTGAATTCGGGTTCGGGTGTCAGGGGTTCGGGTGTCAGGTGTTCGGGTGTCAGGTGTTCGGGTGTCAGGTGTTCGGTGTCAGGGGTTCGGGTGTCAGGGGGTAATATGCTGCCTTAAGACTCCCCTCCCTCAGGGAGGGGCGGGGGGAGGGTGGAAACTGTCATTATTTTCAGGATGCTGCTTTCTCCCCCTCCCGGGCTCCCCCGGGAATGCATTCCCCGGAGGCTCACGCCTCCGGCAGTGTGCGAGGCAGAGTCTCTCCCCATGCGTTCCCAGGCAGAGTCTGGGAACGAGTTGAAAGGCTTTTTGGAAAGTTTTTTCTGCCGTCCCTTCGGGACTTTTATATTTTTTTATCCCGGACCCGGCAATGAATTGCCGGGCTATTGTCTTTTGTCCCTACGGGACAATTGCAGCGCTGACATTATATCCGCATTGAATTTTGTGTATAACGATGAGGCTGTATGCGCGGGAAGATTTTCATACTTTCATATAAACGGCCATGACTGACGGTCACAACGAAACATGAAAGCTGCACGGAGTGCGGAAAATAAGGCGGAGGCCGGTTTTTCGCAGACACTTTCATATAAACGGCCATGAGCAGTGACTCACAACGAAACATGAAAGTAGGTTGGGTTAGCGAAGCGTAACCCAACAATATCAAATATCTGTGTCGGGTTACGCTTTGCTGACCCGACCTGCGGTGAAAGACTTTCATATAAACGACCATGACCTGCATTCACAACGAAACATGAAAATACACCGCAGAGACGCACACCGTGCGTCTCTACAGAAGGACTTTCATATAAACCGCCATGACTGACGGTCACAACGAAACATGAAAGCTGCGCGGAGTGCGAAAATTAAGGCGGAGGCCGGTTTTTCGCAGACACTTTCATACAAATTTTTTACCCTTTTAAAAAGTCCGGACCGGGGAGGAGTCCAAACTGAAAGTTTGGCAGGCTGAAATTATTCAGAAAAAGACGTGCTAAGCTGTAAGTTCGGCACTCCGGTTTTTCTTAAGGCAGCAGCACTGGGGCCGGGGGGCAGTCTGTCTCCCATAAATTCGGAACTTTTCAGAAAGCGCAGTTTATGCCGGTGGGCAGTATATGACAATCAGGAGCAGCAGATCAGGGAGTAATCAGTCTGTTCTGAATGGCAAATCTTGAAATTTCCGCATTATTGCGCAGATTCAGTTTTTTCAGCAGGCGGAAGCGGTAGGTGTCCACCGTTTTAATGCTGATATTATAGGCCGCTGCAATTTCCCGGTTGGTATGTCCCATCGCCAGACGGCGCAGTACCTGCAGCTCGCGGCGGGAAAGAGAATCCGGCAAAGAACGGGCATCCCCTCTTGCCATGCGCAAAGCCAGCATTTCGGCAGCTTCGGGCGTAATATAAGGGGAACCGGCATATACTTTGCGGATGGCATCCGTCAGCTGCTCAGGAACGGATTTTTTGCTGATATAGCCCCTTGCCCCGGCTTCAAATGCCCGGATCACATACTGCTCTTCTTCATACATGGACAGGATGATGACTTTCATATCCGGCAGGTGGGAGCGGATCTGATTCAGTGCCTCCAGGCCGTCTATTCCCGGCATGGAAATATCTATAACGGCCAGATCCGGCAGTATTGCCAGCACCTGCCGGATGGCTTCCCTTCCGTCCGATGCTTCGGCCACCACTTCCATGTCCTCACTGTCTTCCACAATCCGCCGGAGACCGGCCCGCACAATACTGTGATCGTCTGCAAGCAGTACTCTGATTTTTTTATTCATATAAGCTCACCTCAAAACAGACCCGGGTTCCTTTGCCCGGCAGTGATTTCAGACTTACCTTTCCGCCAACCAGCATGGCCCGTTCTTTCATCCCCGCAACCCCCAGACCTTCCGCTTTTTCCAGGCATCCGGTGTCAAAACCGGAACCGTTATCGCTTACACTCAGGTGCAGCAGATTTTCATCCGCTTTCAGGAGAATGTCCACATGGTCCGCACCCGCATGGCGCGCCACGTTGGTCAGGCATTCCTGGGCAATGCGGTAGGCTGTGGTGGCAATGCTGTCATCCAAGGGGGGAACGTCCGAATGCTCAAAAGCGCAGGTGATTTCTGTGCGTTTTTCAAATTCACCCGCAAACCATTCCAGGGCATCCACCAGACCCAGATCATCGAGCACCCCCGGACGCAGCTGAATGGCCATGCGCCGCACCTCTTCAATGGTTCTGTCTGTCAGTTCGCACATGCTGCGGGCCCGTTCTCCGGCTTTTATGTCCTGCTCTCCGATCCGTCGCAAAAGCCATACCGCATCCATGCGCAGGGCCGTCAGTATCTGCCCCAGTTCATCATGGAGTTCCCTTGCAATGGCGGCTCTTTCTTTTTCCTGTCCGGTGATAATGCTGGCAGAAAGACGGCGCAGCACTTCGGTACGTCTGCGTACTTCGGATTCCAGTTCCCTGGAATACCGGCTGAGTTCTTCCTTGGCTTTGCGCAGGGCTTTTTCAGCTTTTTTTCTTTCGGTAATATCTATGGAAACAGAAAAAGAACGGACAATATTTCCCTCTTTATCCTTTTCCCCGTAAGATGAAAGCAGCACATCCATGACATCCCCGTTTTTTTTGATAAAACAGTAGGGAATATCATTGCAGTATCCTTTTTTATTAAATGCGGGCATTACCTTTTCTTCCAGATACTTTCCTGATTCTTCCGATAAAAAATCCCGGAGCCTGCGGCCGATAACCTCTTTCCGTGTATACCCCATAATTTTCAGCCAGTTGTCGCTTACACTCACCAGGCGGGTTTCCCGGTTGACAGAGTGCAGCATGGCCGGGGCATTGTGGTAGATGGAACGGTACCGTTCCTCACTTTCTTTCAGGGATTTTTCTGCAGTCCTGCGGCGCAGGATTTCTTTGCTGGCCCTGCGGTAGAGAATCATCAGTGCGGCACCGGTCAGTATGCAGACAATGAGGATCAGCTCTCCTGTGATACGGATAAAAGGCGCGGATATTTTTTTGCTGATGCTGCTGAGGTCCTGCAGATACAGCATCTGCCATCCCGGAAATCCTGCGATTTCCTCCCTGCGCAGCATATAACGCGTTCCTTTTTCGTTTTCTGCGTTCATGCTGTCTGTAAAATTCAGGGGGATTCTTTCCCAGGGGCCCTGCCCGAACTGAAGGTTTTTTTTCAGTTCCGCGCTTTTGTCCGGGCCGATCTGCCGGACGGATTTGTTGATCCATTCCCTCCGACTGGAAATAAAGATAATTCCGCAGGGGGCCGTCAGCAGCATGATTTCCGCATTTCCCAGGCTGATTTTTTTTTCAATTTCATCTATGGATTTCTTGATAACCGCCACGCCCAAAGGCGGTTCGGAAAGATCATGATAAATCGGATGACTGTAATAAATGCCGCGGCGCCCGGATGCGGTTCCCAGTGCAAAATAAGAAACCGTCTGCCCTTTCAGGGCGTTCTGAAAATAGGGGCGGAAGGAAAAATTTTTTCCCACCAGACTGTCTTTGTCATTCCGGTTGCTGGAGACGGTCACATTACCTTTGCTGTCCATGAGATAGCAGATATCCGCATCCAGTATCTTTCTGAAATGATCCAGCACCTGATTGGCCCGGAAACGGGGCAGTGGGGAATCCTTTATCAATACTTCCCGGATTTCCCCAAGACCTGCCAGTATCCGCACAGAATCCGCATGTTCCGAAAGCAGAAAAAAAAGCGTTGCCCGAATATTTTTTAAACGGATATCCGCCTGCTGCCCGGCTTCTGTCATAGCGGCTTTTTTCAGGGAATAATAATACAGCCAGCCGCCCGCGGAAGTGGAAAGAAACGCGAGCAGGGATAAAACCAGAAGTATTAAACGAAGTTTCATGTATTCTCTTACAGGGGTTCGGGGTTCCGGGGTTCTGGGTTCTGGGGTTCCGGGTTCTGGGTTCTGGGTTCTGGGGGTGTGTTGTACGGTGTTG
>JAABRU010000010.1 GCA_011390755.1 Desulfobacteraceae bacterium
TCGGAAATAAGGTTTTCACCGCAAAGACGCAGGGGACGCAGGGAAAAAACCTTTGCATCTCTGCGTCCCCTGCGTCTTTGCGGTAAATTTTTCTGTCATTTTTTTATTTCCGGCAAAGTCTGCTGTAACACGGTTTTGAAAACCGTGCGTGCCGCAGAATGCGGTTCACCCGTTTTTACCCATCAGTTTAACTTTGACAGAGCACTATTCGGTTTTCAAAAAAATCCAGAGAAGACAGCAGATGCGGATAGGAAAAGACTTCTATGGAAACAACACCCTGATATTCCCGGAGAATGGCAGATGCCGTGTCCGCATCCTTTTTTTTCAGGCAATCCAGCCCCAGATGATCTTTGTTTCCCCTTACCCCGTGCAGGTGAATCAGGGGAATGCGCCGCGCATATTTTTCCCATATTTTTTTTGCATCCAGTCCGTAAAGAAAGAGATGCCCCATATCCATACATACGGAAAGATCAAACTCCTGTATCAGAGGGTCTGCGTATTCAATGGGGTAATCCAGCGTTTCCACTGCCAGTAAAGGGCCGGGAATTCCCGCATCACGCAGCGCTGCCAGAGAAAGGGCACTTCTTTTCTGCCAGCGCAGAAGAGAATCATCCGCAGTCCAATCCAGATGCAGGGCAAATGCGGACGGGGAAAGGGGGCGTGTTTTTTCGGCAAAGAGCCGGATGCTTTCCACTGCATTTTCCCGTTTTTGCGAATCGGAATCTGCCAGGGACACATCGGTGGGAAGGTGGACATTATATGTGAGAGAATATTCTTCCCCTGCCTTTTGCAGACCGGAGATCAGTTCCGCTGCGGGCAGACTGCCGGGCCCGCGGCTTTCAAACATCAGGATTTCAATTTCATCCATGCAGGGGGCCAGCATCCGCACATTGGGCAGATAATTATCCGGATAAATGAAGGATGTGGTTCCGATGCGGAAGGGAAAGCAGTTTTTGAAGGATCGGGGAAGAGCGGGATATTTTTTCATGGAAGTACACATGGTATCCGTTTTTGATGAATCGGCAGAAAGTCCGGAACTCCATTTCTGCCTCATTCCGGCCAAAGCCGGAATTTTTAATTTTCAGCCGGTTTCCGGCATACGGCTTTCGCCAGGCTGACGGATTTTCAGCAGATCGAAAAATTTTCCGAAGGAGTGCAGAAACTGTATTTTTGCATGAACCGTGAGCTGCTGCCGTGCAAAAATACAGTTTTTGCACTCCGGGGCAGTCATGAAAGCGCATCCGGGGAAAAGTTTCCGATTTGCTGATGTTTGATTTTTACGGGTTTATTCCTTTTGATTCAGTGTGTTAGGCAATTCCCGAATATGAATGTACCGAATCTGAAGGAGTCACAGACGGAAAGACTTCGGCGGGCTCGGTCGGGTCGTCTGTGAGCGGACTGTCATCCGCCGGACACTGCCGGACTTTCAGTTCGGCACTCCTTTGGTATCATCTTTTCCGGAAATCACCTTATTTTCCGGATATTCCTGAAAAGGCGTTTTTTTCTTATCTGCCACCTGGCAGGCATTCCGCATTCAGGTGGAAATACCCATTTTGGGCAGAATATATGCCTGCAGCAGAAACCATACGCCCACAAATCCCAAGAGAATCAGCAGTTCTTTCATTATTCCCCCTTTGTAGTTAAAATGTAATTTTTCTCAATAAAATCAGAAATTTCATAAATATCTTCCAGGCCGAATACCGGCATATCCGCGTCAATATCCGCATCTGTTACCAGCGCGGCAAAAGCGGAATACTGTTTCTCCCGGTACAGAGGGCTTTTTCCGCTGTCTTTGCGGAAAATTTCGATTTTGGGGCAGTCTGCATTTTTGTATCCTTCGCAGATAAGCAGATCCCTGTCCTGAAAATAAATTTTCAGTTTTTCCGGATCATCACCGTCTGTATCTTTCTGCATAAAAATCTGCCGGGAGGATGCCAGAATCACGGTATCGGCACCGGCCTGTTTATGCAGGGCACTGTCTTTTCCCTCCCGGTCACCTTCGACAGGATGATGCGTATGTTTGACAGTACCGATGCTGTACCCGCGTTTTTTCAGTTCCGATATCAGTTTTACCAGCAGAGTGGTTTTGCCGGAACCGGATTTCCCCACAACAGCAATGATTTGCAGCATTCATTCACCTGTATACTGTTTTCAATGAAAGCAAAAGTAAGTTTTCGTGCCGGACTTGTCAAGGCAAAAGGAAGATGTATCCGCGTGAACCCGGAGCGGATTTCTGCATTTTCCGGCCTTTTTATCCGTAGCGGAGCGTATCCGCGGGATTCATGCGGGCCGCTTTTTGGGCCGGATACATGGTTGCCAGAAAGCAGATCAGCAGGGTCCCGGCCACAATCAGCAGCACATCCCCTGTCTGCAGACTTACGGGCAGATGGGGGAAAAGGTAGACTTTGGTGGACAGTTTGATAAATTTGTATTTTTTTAACAGAAAACAGACAAGGGCACCGCCCGTGACACCGAAAAATGTACCGCCTGCCCCGATAAGCATCCCCTTAAAAACAAAGATTCTGCGGATGCCCGCATCTGTGGCCCCCATTGCTTTTAATATGGCAATATCCCTTGTTTTTTCCATTACCATCATGATCAGGGAGCTGGCAATATTAAAGGCCGCCACAATGACAATCAGGGTCAGGATAATGAACATGACCACTTTCTGCAGCCGCAGCGCGGAAAAGATATTGCGGTTCATCTGCATCCAGTCCTGCGCCCAGTAGGGAAAACCCAGCACACTGACAATGGTTTTGGCAATCTCACCGGCTTTGTAAATATCGCTGACCCGCACTTCAATTCCGGAAAGCGCATCAGGACTGCCCAGTATTTTCCGGGCATCCTCCAAATGAATATAGGCCAGGGACTTGTCAAATTCATACAGACCGGACTGATACATGCCGACAACCCGGAATCTTCTCATGGCCGGTACAAGATTCATTGCACCGCTCCCCGGCAGGGTAAGGGAAATCAGATCCCCTTCCCGGGTTTGCAGCGAGACCGCCAGTTCTTTGCCCAGAATAATCCCCGGTACGGGAGAATCGGCATCCTGCCGCCCCAGTTTTTTCAAAGAGGCATCCGGCAGGGTCCGGATGACCTTACCGGCACTTTCCGGATCAATCCCCCGCAGCACGGCCCCGGTAATATTGGCAGGGGAACGCAGCATGGCCTGGGCGTAAATATAGGGAGACATAGCCCGGACACCCGGAACATCCCGGATGCGTTTTTCCAGATTTTCATATCCTGTAAATGTGCCTCCGTGCCGGGAAACCAGCACATGGGCCGTTACGCCCAGCATCCGTGTCCGGAGTTCGGATTCCGCTCCCGACATTACAGCGATAACGATAATCATCACCATGACCCCCAGGGAAACACCGATGGCAGAAAGAACTGTAATCATGGAAATAAAAGTATGTTTCTGCCTGCTGCGAAGGTATCTGCGGCCGATAAAATATTCAAAAGACATCTTTCCTGCTTTCATAAAAATTAACCCAGGTTGCTACCTATAAACCTAACCTGTTGATTTTTCGTTCCGGTAACGTTTGAGTATCCTGCAACTGCCTGATTTTTGGTTGCTGCCCCGATATACCGATACTTAAAACATTTCGGGGTATCCGGCAGAGGAAAAATTCATGTACGCAGTACTTTCGGGAAATGCGGTAACCGGAAATCTTTTAAGTAATGGTATAGGCGGCAACTTGGGTTAAAAATTATATTTTCTGAGAGTTTACAGCCCGGATTATTCATAAGTACGGACAAGTCCCCGAATTGCAATACTTCCGCTGAAAACTGGGATGCAAAACCAATTTTCAGCATTCTCCTTATTTCGGACAGTTATCAGAATTTATGAATCATGCAGAATAGAACAATTCCGATTCCGGGTAAAGCAGAAAATTTTTTCGGCAGAAATGCAGCAGAATATCATCATTTTTTTGTTTTTGAGTTGAAATTATTTCTTAAAGTATTTAAACTGAAAAATATTATGATTTGCAAACAAAGGCATTGTCCCGGGCGGACTGTCAAATATATTTCATTATATATTTTCAGCCCTGGCGGAAAAGGGCAGGATGCCGTTTTTACTTTACGGTGTAAAGAAACTTTGCTGACAGTCCTCCGGGGATGCCAAAGGGCGCTACCCAAACAATTATCTGCAGGTATATATAATCACAGGCCATGAAGAGAGGATAATTCCCATGATAGCCAAATGTGAGAAATGCCGTACGGCTTTTAATATCAAGGATCAGTTGATAAAAGACAGCGGCACCAAATTCAGGTGCTCCAACTGCCATCATGTTTTCACGGTGTATCCGCCTTCGGCCCCGCCGGAACCGGAAATGCCTCGGGCAGCTATAAAAACAGAAATCAGAGAAGAACCTCCCAAAGAATCCCTCCCCCGGCTTTCTGAAAATGATACCATGACCATGGTGGATTTTTCCGAAGAGGTTTTTGAAAAAAGGGACGAAGCCCAAAGCCGCTATATTGAGGTGGGCAATATCGGCGAAGGCGGAATGGGAGAGGTAAAGCTGGCCAAAGACACCCAGCTGCTGCGCAAAGTGGCACTCAAAAGTCTGAAAAAAGATGCAACCTCGGCTGCCACCCTGAGTTATTTTTTCCGGGAAGCCCAGATTACGGCCCAGCTGGATCATCCCAATATTGTCCCGCTGTACACAGTCAAAGAACCGGCCCCCAATGAACCCGCTGTGTCCTTTGTCATGAAATATATCAAAGGGCAGACCCTTACGGACATTATCACCAAAGCCCGGAACACATATAAAGAAAATCCCAAAGCGCAGCTGCCGGAGGAACTGAATCTGAATTCCCGGCTGGGATATTTTCTCAAGGCATGTGAAGGGGTGATTTACGCACACCGGAAAGAGGTGATTCACCGGGATCTGAAACCTTCCAATATTATGGTCGGTGATTACGGAGAAGTTTATGTGATGGACTGGGGCATTGCCAAAATGATCAAAGAAATTCCGGAAACCCTTTACGGTATTCAGAAAGTGGCGGCCAAAAAAACGGATATGTATCTGGGCGGCACGGAAGTGGGCAGTGTGGTCGGCACACCCGGTTATATTTCTCCCGAACAGGTCAAAGGTCAGCCCGATGTGGGCGCGGCCAGTGACCAGTTTTCCCTGGGCGTGATTCTGTATGAGCTGGTCACACTGAAACCGGCACGTCCCGGAGATATGGCCAAAAAACTGGAATGGGCCAATGAGGGAACTCTTAACCGGATGGTTCATCTGCTGCCGGAGAAAAAAATTGCCCCGGAACTCAAAGCCATTATCAAAAAAGCGACCGAACCGGATCCCAACCGGCGTTATCTGAGCACAGGCATACTGGCAGAAGATGTCCGCCGATTTCTCCGGGGGGATGAAGTGACCGTTATGCCGGACAATCTGCCCCGGCGCATGTGGCGACTGATTAACAAGCACCGGCATATCACAGCCATTCTGGTGCTTTCTTTTCTGCTGGTTTCTTCCGCTGTCACCACATTCACCCTGATACGGGAAAAAAGTGCCATGAAAAAAGCCCGGATACGGGAAAAGAAACTGACACATCTGCTGACAAAGGTGGCCACCCAGGCCCATTACATAGACAGCCGTTTTATCCGGCTGGAGGGACTGCTGGTGAATCTGGCCAATAATGCCATGTATATGATCCAGTATTCCCAGGAGGGCGGTGAGCGTTTTTACTGGATTTCCGATTTCAAAGATCCGGACAAAGCCCCGCGGGATTATACCGAATCTTCTCTCTACCGGCGCAAAGTCAGTATTGATTATCCGGTGGTGAAGGCGGCTCCGGGAGTAAACCGGGAAGATGTGGTTCCCATGATGCAGCGGCTGGCCCCGCTCCGCCATCATTTCAAAAAAGTGCTGCTGGACAGCCGCAACAATTACAGTCCCATTACAGACGAAGAGGCCCGGCGGCTGCTTACCATTCACGGCCTGCCCATCAGCTGGGCTTATCTCGGGCTGGAGGCCGGTGTCATGTATTCCTATCCCGGCAAAGCAACCTACGGCGATGATTATGATCCCAGAAAACGTCCCTGGTACAGTCTGGGGGCACGCAAAAGAGCCGTGTACTGGGGAAATCCCTATATTGACATTAACGGTCTCGGCATGGTGCTGCCCTGTGCCACATCCCTGTATGACAAAGAAGGCAATTTCTACGGAGTGGCCGGTATGGATGTGACTTACAGCAATATTATCCAGGACAGCCTGACCCGAAGCGGTTCTGTGGGAGTGGTGGAAAGTTTTCTTTTGGATGACCAGGCCCGCATTGTGGTCAGTTCCAGTCAGCTGGGACTGGCCATGGAGACCATCCCCACGGATTCCGCCTTACAGCTGGTGCAGTTTCCCGTAGCGGAAGTGGTGGCAAAAATCCGGCGGAAAGAATCGGGCTTTGTGGAAGTAATACGGGATAATGAACTCCGGATCATTTTTTTCCATGAAATTCCCTCCCTGCACTGGTATTATCTGGAAGACGTGAAAAAAGCGGCCATTCTGGGAACGGCTGAGGAATAAGACGCTGTCTTATGAACATCCGTAAATTATATATAGTTTACTTTGCAAAAAGCGGAATACCTGCTGAATTATACAAGCGAATCCGGCAAAGGCGGAGACAAAAGCAAGCGGATTCCCGGCCGGAAAAAGATTGAAAAATATGCCGGAAAAGAAAATGGGAAGTAAAAAAGAACGGATATATTTTAATGCAGAGCAGTTGCGGGAAGTGGAAGAGGCCGTTTCCATGTCTGAGGAACTGGTTTCCGATGCCTACAAAATGTCGGCCTCGCAGTGGCTGCGTTCCCGCTATGATGTAAAAACCCTGGCGGATCTGCAGGAAAATGAAATTGCTTCGGGCCGCCTGGCCCAGGTAATCCGCTATGAAATAAAGCGGAAAGATATTTCTCTTGGCTCCGCTTCCAGTGATTTTTATAAAATATGCCTGCAGGATCATGCCATACTTGCCCGACTGCGGCAGAACCCGGAACTGAAACTTTTTCCTTTCAGTCTCTACATTGTCACCCATGAACTCATCCATATTGTGCGTTTCTGCAAATTCCTCCAGCATTTCGATGCCTCGCCCGAAGAAAAGAAAGCCGAAGAAATCCGTGTGGATGAAAAAAGCTGTGAGATTATGGAAAATGTGCGTCTGCCGGGAATCGGAGATGTGCTGCACTTCTTCCGCCAAACCCGGGAACCGGTGGATGAACTGCGTTAAAATGCTGTGCGGAACCGGCAGAATACCGGCTCCGCAGGTTTGATAAAGCGGGAATATTATTCTCCGTTTCAATACTGCCGGGCCAAAGCCCTGAAAGAAAGGGGGCAGTTACACCCGGCACCGGAATAAACCGGACCGCTGAATTTCAGACTCCGTTTTCCCTATGCTGAAATCTGCCGGTGATACGGAATCATTTCAGTCTGTCTCCGAAATTCGGAACTTTTCAGAAAGCGCAGTTTATGCCGGTGGGCAGTATACACTCACATCAGTATATGCCCTGCCTGAACCTTTTGTCCACCTGCCGTTCCCCCTGAAAAGCTGTTCTCCGTTTTCATCCGCGCTTCCTTTTTCCCCGGGAGAACTGAGGATGGTTTCAAGTTCTTCATCCGTAATATACTGTGCATCATAGCTTTCACCTGCCAGTCCGAGGCGGAAAACAAAGGCCCTGAGATGATTTCGGGAACCTTTGCTCAGATTTTGAAAAACCATCTGTATATCTGCATTATCCGCCAGGGCAAGCCTTTCATCCAGATCATAAATATCAAGATCTTCAATCGTTGCGCCCACGTTCAGGGCATCTGCGAGAGAAATTTTTCCTTTTTCAAGCAGGCTGTTATATAAAATCTGAAGTTCCGCATCCGCAAAAAGACCTCTTTCTTCAAGAGCGGGGACCTCCAGACTGTATTTACGCATCAGATTTTCTACGGCATCCATATGACGCTGTTCACTCCGGGCGATATTCTCAAATATCCGATCATTCCACTCTTCATAAAGAGCAAGATAGACATCCCTTGCCAGTTTTTCTTCTTCAATCATATAATACATTCCTGCGATTTCTGCATCACTCAGTTCTTCATTGGGGAGTGTGCTGATAAGATCTGCTCCCTGCGTGCAGTTTCCCTGACGGTTTCCGCGTCCCGGTCCCTGTGCCGAAACTGCTGCAGTGTTCAGAATAAACGCCATTGCCAATGTTGCAAAGAAAGCCGGTCTGATGTGTTTCATGATAATCTCTCCCTCGATTGAATGATAATTTTTTGTTTGCTGTGCATATAAATAAAAGGCCATTTCTTCTGATTCTATACAAAAAACGTGCCAAATTATTAATATAATAATTACAGGTGTTTGTATTTCAGATTTGTCTGAAACATTCGACATTGGACGCTTTTGCTTCGACAATACTGTCGCTGAATGTTTTTCAGCGCCCTTGTAAAATGTTCTTCCTCCGGCTGCCGAAACCGGAAGACAGTGGTTGAGCACTTAGGTGATTTACTGAAAAAAATGTAGCGAAGGAGTGCCAAACTGAAAGTCCGGCAGTGCCTGACAGACGGCAGTCCGGTTACAGACTTTCCGTTTATGACTCCTGCAGAAGCGCTGCATTCATATTTGGAAATCACCTTATCCTTTGCAATGGGAGGAATTATGGAAAAGGTGACTTATAGATGTATGCAGGTGAATGAATACTTTCTCCGAATTCATATGTCTGAAAATACTGATTCAGAACATCTGTTTTCGGTATCAGTTCATCTGCATGGCACTATAGGTGATTTCCGGAAAAGATTTTACCAAAGGAGTGCCGAACTGAAAGTTACCGGAGCGGATTATCAAAAAAACAGATTGGCCCCGCAATAGTAATGCCAATGAAGAGTCAGAAACTTCGGATGAAGTAAAAACAGGGTATTATAAAGTCAGATTTCCGGAACTGACTTCATAGGCTGCTGATTTTACAGCACCGGATTTAACCCTTCATTCGGATTCGTAATCCGATTTGGTTTTCCCGGCATAAAATTTGCTTACAATTTTTTCAGCCCTCCCTGCCCGAAAAAACTTGTATTCCGTCTGATTCAGATATAAATTTGTCATAAGGAAACTGAAGACTTTTAGGAACAGGAATATATCCCATATTTCACTTGTCTTTATAACACTTTGAAAATGAAACTGAATTTTTCAAAACTTTTTGCATGTCCAAAGAATCGGATTCAATAAATTCAGTTACTGTTTTTCAGAGAAAGAAGAGCATATGGAAACAGGGGAACTGACCCCTGAAAAGGTCATGGAAATGGGGAAAATGCGGGCGGATCTGATTTTTGTCCGGTCTGCCTGCCGAAGAGGTTCTGCCCAGGTACAAACCCGAAGAGCGTCTGCGGGGACTCACAGAGGCAAAGATTGAGGCATATCTTCTCAGATTAAAGAAAAAAACAGAAGAAGCCCTGAACCTGAATTCTTCATAAATTCACTTTTTGCTGTAAATTCAGGATATGCAAAAAAAACAGGTTTTAAAGCCGTTTTTCTGAATTCTTTTATTTATCAGCAACATATTTTGATTTTGGCGAGAAGTATGAATAATGCGGAATAAATCTGTTTCGGAGGTTTTCGGACAGGTTTTAAGAATAAGAACAGATCCTGAAGAATGTCTGATTTCAATTTTATCAGGATGACCCCAACGGGGATCGAACCCGTGTTTCCGGCGTGAGAGGCCGGCGTCCTGGACCGCTAGACGATGGGGCCTTAGAATTTGTCTGCCATTGCCCTGTCTGACAGCACTGCAGATTTACATAAAGAACAACTGATATACAAATGTGATGATTTTGTCAAATATTATTTTCACAGGAGTTACGCATCTGAATTTTAACTGTTTGAATTTATTATACACCTTAAAAATTAACAGTCAATAAAAACAGCAGATTATATTTCAACCGCGTAACGCCTGTTTCATCTATTCGGAAACAGCAAATCCGCAACTCCGGAGGCCCTATGTCATTTTCAGACCCCCGTTTTGTCAGTGAATATTACGGCAGATTCAAGGTTTTTCATGAGCTCATGTCTGTCAAAATAAGGGAAATCCTTCTGGTGTCCAGCCCTTATGATGCATTCATCCTGGAAGAGGATGGCAGTCTGGCCTCCCGGATTATTAATGAATACAGTGGGCTGAATCTCAGCCTCCCGCCCCGTGTAACCCGCACTGCCTCGGCCTCGGAGGCTCTGGAAATTCTGCAGCAGAAAAAGTTCGGCATGGTCATTACCATGCCGAGACTGGAAGATATGGATGCGGATGCCATGGGCCGGAAAATCAAAAAAATCTGTCCGGGACTGCCGGTAATTATGCTGGCCCATACCATGCGCAGCCTCGGCCGCTTTCCGGAAGAAAAGGACTGGCAGGGGATTGATAAAATTTATGTATGGACCGGGAATTCCGATCTGCTGCTGGCGCTGGTAAAAAATACGGAGGATGCCCTGAATGCGGAGCGGGATACAGAGTGTGCAGGGGTACGGGTTCTTCTGATGGTGGAGGATTCCCCTTCCTACCGCTCCTGTTTTCTGCCCCTGATTTATAAAGAAATTGTCAAACAGACCCAGAATGTACTGGAAAGCGGTCTGAATGAAGAACACCGCCTGCTGCTGATGCGGGCACGGCCCAAAATTCTCCAGGCAGAAAATTATGAGCAGGCCCGGGAACTGTATCAGAAATACCGGGGTTATCTGTTTGCCATTATTTCCGATGCCCGTTTTCCGCGGGATGGCAGGATGGATGATCGGGCCGGACAGGATTTTCTGGCCGGGGCCCGTCGGGAAATACCGGATCTGCCCCTGCTCATGCTCAGCTCCGATGCAGGTAAACAGGCAAAGACCGAAGAAATTCCCGCGGTATTTCTGGATAAAAATTCTTCCAATCTTATGGGCGAACTGCGGGATTTTTTTCTCAGTCATCTGGGATTCGGCGATTTTGTTTTCCGTATGCCGGACGGGCGGGAAATCGGGCGGGCCGGAAGCCTCCGGATTCTGGCCGAAAAATTGCCGCAGATTCCCGATGAATCCGTCCGCTTTCATGCAGACCGGAACCATTTTTCCAACTGGATTATGAGCCGTTCCGAAATTTCCCTGGCCTCCCGTTTCCGCAAAGTGAAAACTGCAGAATTTGGGGATATGGAAGAACTGCGGCAGTATATTGTTTCCAATATTCAGGCCCTGCGCACCTGGCAGCAGAAAGGTGTGGTCAGTCAGTTCCGCCCTGCCACCTTTGATCCGGCAGTGATGGATTTTGTCAAAATCGGAAAGGGTTCCCTGGGCGGAAAAGCCCGGAGTCTGGCCTTTATGTCGGTGCTTTTACAGGATTATCCCGAGCTGCATGAAAAATATCCGGGACTGAGGATACGGATTCCCAAAACCCTGGTCGTCAGCACCGAAGGCTTTGAGGAATTCGTGCAGCAGAACAATTTGGCCTACCTGGCAGAAAATTCCTTTCCGGATGAAGAGGTTACCCGTGCTTTTCTGCGCGCGGAAATGCCCGGAAATCTGGTGCGGGACCTCAGGGCTTTTCTCCGCCAGATACAGAATATCCCCCTGTCCGTGCGTTCTTCCAGCCGTCTGGAAGATGCCCATTTTCAGCCCTATGCCGGTCTGTACGAAACCTATATGCTCCCCAATAATCACAAAGAATTTTCCACGCGGCTGGACCGCCTCATACGGGCTGTCAAGCAGGTCTACGCGTCCACCTATTATGAAAACCCCAAAGCCTTTTCCCGCAATACCGACAACCGGCACCGGGAAGAATCCATGGCCGTGATTATCCAGCTTCTCATCGGCAGGGAATGGGGCGATTATTTTTATCCCTGCCTTTCCGGTGTGGCCCAGTCCCATAATTTTTATCCTTTTTCCCATATGAAACCCGAAGACGGTGTGGCCCATATCGCACTGGGCATGGGAAAGATTGTAGTGGAAGGAGGGCAGACCCTGCGTTTCTGCCCCAAATATCCCCATATCCTGCCCCAGTTTTCCCTGGTGGATGATATTCTGGAAAATGCCCAGCGGCATTTTTACGCACTGAAAATCCGCAACTATCCCGACAGACTTCCTTTTCAAAACTCCAACCTGGAAAAGCGGGAGGTTGACGATGCCCAGGAGGAACTGCCTGTAAAGATGCTGTCCGGAACCTATATTCCTGATGAGCACCGCATCCGGGATTCAGGCTATCTGACAGGTCCCAAAGTGATCACCTGTGCGCAGATACTCAAATACAATATCATTCCTCTGCCCGAACTGCTTTCCGATTTGCTGGAACTGAGCCGCAGGGCCATGGGCTGCCCCGTGGAAATCGAGTTTTCCGTAAATCTGGGAGCGGACAGCAAAAGCCCGGGGGAATTTTATTTCCTCCAGATGCGCCCTATGGCAGGCGATCAGGAGCAGATGAATGTCCGTATCAGCGAAAGCGAAATGCAGCAGGCCCTCTGCCGTTCCTGCCAGGCTCTGGGGAACGGCATCAACCGGGAAATTGCGGATATTGTCTATGTAAAACCCCGGGATTTCAAGGCGGCGGACAGTCTGAAAATCGCCGAAGAAATCGGTGAAATGAATGCAAAACTGGAAGCAGAAAAACGGGCATGGATGCTCATCGGGCCGGGCCGCTGGGGCAGCAGTGATCCCTGGCTGGGCATTCCGGTGCAGTGGCGGCATATTTCCGGCGTGCAGGCCATTATTGAACTGCGAAACAGCCAGCTCAAAGCCGATCCCTCCCAGGGGTCCCATTTTTTTCAGAATATTACTTCTTTAGACCTGTATTATCTCACGGTGACAGAAGACGGGGCAGATTTTCTGGACTGGGAGCGGCTGCGGGCAATACCGGAAATCCGTGAAAGCCGGTACCTGCGTCATGTGCGGGCAGAAAAGCCCCTGCTTCTGAAAGCGGACGGACGGACAGCCCGCTGTGTGATTTTATAAAGTAAATCCTTCCGATTCAGCCCGTATTTCGCTCTTTTCAATCCGACAATCTGAATTTATTGAATCCGATGTTTTGGGTATGCAAAAAGGTTTGAAAAATTCAGTTTAATTTTCAAAGTATTATAAAGACATGTGAAATGTGGATTCAGATTACTGATCCACGTCAATTACAATTCACCGCAATCCTGTATTGCCTGGGGAAAACATGTATCCCACTTTTCCGCCGGTGCTCTGCGATAATTGAAACAGGGCACTGTCCGCCTGTCAAGTCTTTGATTCGGAAGCGGATTGTAAAATTTTCAACATACTGCGGGAGTTTTTTTATGAAATGGACGGCAGAAGCAGAAAGGGCCATTAAAAAAGTGCCCTTTTTTGTCCGGAAACGGGTCAGGACAAGAGTGGAAAAAGAGGCCGGAGAAAAAGGAAAGACTGTTATCTCACTGGCAGATGTGAAAGAAACGCAGCAAAACTATCTCAGGGGGATGGAATCTGAAATAAAAGGATACAGACTGGAACGCTGTTTCGGGGCCTCCGGATGTCCCAACCGGGCCTGTGAAAGTGGGGAACTGTATGCAAAACTTGAAAATTTGCTGGAACAGGAAAAACTTCTGGATTTTCTCAAATCCCGGGTACAGGGCCCTTTAAAATTTCATCATGAATTTTCCCTGAGTATCTCAGACTGTCCCAATGCCTGTTCCCGACCGCAGATAAAAGATGTGGGCATTATCGGAGCAACGGTTCCGCTTGTGACAGAAAATGAGTGTTCCCAATGCGGTAACTGCGTAAATATCTGCCGGGAAAAAGCAGTACATTTATTTGAAAACACAGTGAAAGTGGACAATGTCCTTTGTATCTCATGCGGGCAGTGTGTCCGAAACTGCCCTTCGGAAACACTGACTGTTTTTCAGAAAGGATTCCGGGTTCTGCTGGGCGGCAGGCTGGGACGGCATCCCCGTCTTGCATATGAACTGCCCGGCATTTACAGCGAAGAAGAGGTGCCGGCAATTGTGAAAAAGTGTATTTCTTATGTAAAAGAAAAAGGCACAGAAGGACAACGCTTTGCCGCCCTTTTTCAGAAAGCGGACTATAAGCGGTTTATATGAAAGTCTTTCACCGCAGGTCGGGTCAGCGAAGCGTAACCCGACACAAATATATGATATTGTTGGATTACGCTTCGCTAACCCAACCTGCTTTCATGTTTCGTTGTGAGTCACCCGGGGAAAAGATAAAAGGCTATGAAAAAGAGGTTGGCTAACCCAACCTGCTTTCATGTTTCGTTGTGAGTCACTGCTCATGGCCGTTTATATGAAAGCATTATCATTCCGTCTTTTCACTGCTTTCAATTTTTTCACATAAAAATTCCATCTGTTTTTTGACAGCCCGGTCGCTTTTTATGGCTTTTTCCATAACCGAAATGGAATGAATAATGGTTCCGTGGTAGCGGTTAAAACTTCTTCCGATGGTCTGCAGGGGCTGATCCGTATATTTTCTGGCCAGATAAATGGCAATCTGCCGCGGGCGGACGATGTTCTTTTTCCGGGATTTGGATACCATTTCTTTTACAGAAATCTGATAATGCTCGCTCACAACAGTCTTAATCAGATCAACCGTAATCATTCGGCTTTGCTTTGCAATATTGCGCACAATACTTTCAGCCAGCCGGATATCAACAGGGGCACCGATCAGCGAGGCCTTTGCAGAAACACTGATAAGACCGCTTTCCAGCTGCCTGACATTTTCCGACAGTTCACCGGCCAGGTATTCTGCAACGGATTTCGGAATACAGCATCCCTTTTCTTCCATTTTTTTTCTGAGAATCCGGATACGGGTGCGGTAATCGGGCGGTTCAATGCCGGATATAATACCGGCGGAAAGACGGGATCCGAGCTGTTCGTTGAGTTTGGGGATATCCGAGGGCAGATAGCAGCTGGTGAAAATAATTTTTTTGTTTGCATTCAAAAGATAGTCCAGGGCCAGGGCCAGCTCCACCTGTGTCCGATCCTTTCCGGTCAGAAAATGCACATCTTCCAGCAGAAGAACATCACAGTAGCGGCGGTATTTTTCCTTAAACTGCTCAATGGTATTGGTGCGGAAAGAATGAACCATTTCATTGGTAAAATCCTCTGCTGTGACATAAAAGACATTTTCATTGGGAAAATGATCTATAATGTGATGCCCGATGGCTTGGGAAAGGTGGCTTTTCCCCATACCTGTCCGGGAAAGAAGATACAAGGAATTCTGATTTTTCCCCCGGCCCGATGCCAGCGAAAGGGATGCAGAATAGGCAAAATCATTACTTTTTCCCACAACAAAACGGTCAAAAGTAAATTCTTTCCGCAAAAGGCGGCCACTGGACTGATATATATTCATCCGCGGCAGGGACATCTGGGGCGAAGGGAGCGATATTTCATTTTTCTTTTTCGGTTTTCGGCTTTTGGCGGATTTCTGCGTGATTTCAATCTGCAGTCTGCAGTTTTTTCCCCCGGCAGTCTGCAGTTCTTTTTCAATCAGATTTGCATAATTTTCCATTACCCGTTTTCGGAAAAAATGGTTGGGGCAGCCGATAACAAAAGAATTTTCTTTATGATGCAGAAATTCAATGGGGTCAATCCACATCCGAAAACAGTGCCCCGGCACACGTTCTTTTATCACATCTTTTATATTATTCCAGATATCAGTCATTTGTGCATTTTTCCCGGTTTACGGATTTTCAAAAAAAAACGGATTTCACTTCACAGGCGCGTTCCGGCTGATGCCGCGCAGGTATGAAAAAATATAATTTTCTGAAAATCTGTTCTTGTCAAATGGATTCTTCTGAATCCTTTTTCATTGAATTTTATACAGAATTTTGAAAATAATATCCTTGCAGCAGGCATTTCTTCCGCAAAAAACAGATACAGCAGGATGAAAAAATATGCAGATGATGCAAAAAAGTTTCAAAAAAACTTTTCCCATAGGCCTGCATTGATTTTTCAATAAATAAATCTCAAAGCCTAAGTGTCTGTGGATATATTATGAATTCTGATATGGATGATCTACAGGGATTATAAGCGATTTTCGTAATTCATGATGGGCATATTTATATCATCCGGTCCATTCCGTCAAACCGGATATGTAGGGCTGGGTATATATTTCCACTTTAGGGATACAGGATTTTATCTATCTGATTTTTATAATATATTTTGCACAAACAATAAACAACTGCCCCGAAATACACAGATTTCTGACCGCTTTTTTATTGTATAGATATTTTAGGCATATCCGGCATTTTCCAAAACCGGATGATTATTGCAAACTTTGAAAAACAGATTCTTTCTTCTATTTTCGGCGATTTTCAGTTAAAAAATATATTCTCATTTTAACCCTCCTTATTTCAGCAGAGAATCAATCCCCTTCTGATCCAGTTCATCCGTGGTTTTATTCTGATATTTTTCAATAAATGCATCAACAGCAATCTGCAGAATATCATCAGCAGACATCTCAAATTCGATGGACATTTTTTTAAACTCTTTTAACTGCCTTTTATTCAATGTAACTGAAATTCTTCCGGATTCCGGTGTGACATGGAATTTGCTTCTGGGCATGTTTATCCTCTCTGAATCTGTGGAAGGGCATGTTTTATCACAGGCGGAAAACAGCAGCGGGGCAAATTTCAGATTAAGGCGGCAGCATTGCCTGCCGGCCCCGGTATTTCCGGAAAAAATCTGATGTATCAGGGGATTCTGGCCGCTGCCCGGATAATTCACCAGGGACCGTACTGCACGACCACATTGGTTTTTATAGTAAAAAAAACAGCCGTTTCCGATTTTTCGGCAGCGGTGTACTGCCGTGCGTGTCTGCGGTGTTATCCAATGCCATTGCGTTAAGAAATTTCTGGAGTGCCGAACTGAAAGTTTGACAGAGTAATCTGCAGTATACTATTGATGCCAATGAAGAGTCAGAAGCTTCGGATGAAGTAAAAACAGGGTATTATAAAATCAGACTTCCGGAACTGACTTCATAAGCGGCTGATTTTACAGCACCGGATTTAACCCTTCATTCGCATTATTGCAATTTCAGCAGATCGAAAAGTTTTCCCCGGATACGGTTTTAGGACTGTCCCGGAGTGCGGAAACTGTATTTCTGCACCGCCGCATCTCCCGGCTGACCCATGCAGAAATACAGTTTCCGCGCTCCTCCGGAAATTTTTCGATCTACTGAATTCAGATTTTTCCGGGCACGAAATTTGCTTCAGCTGCCAGGCGCAACTGTCCGGCGGACAGATGATAAGATTTTGTGTCTGTTTTTGGAAAAACCAAAACTGATGAACCCGTAAAAAATCAGATTTTTGAAAATCGCTGTTAATAAAATCAGGACATTAATGTGTATCAAAACCTGATTTTCTGACTTTTTACGAGATCATCAAAACTGATGAATATGTAAAAAGTCCGAAATCCGGGTATTTCAGCAGTTTAACATGCTGATTTTACTAAGGCTGAATTCTGGAAAAATGATTTTTTACCGGTTCATCAAAATTGGATTAGTATAATTTCAGTGCCCCAAACTTTCAGATCAGGAGTCCGCCACTTTTCCCTTCATGGCATTGGCGGTGTTATCAGGAGCGGATTATCAGAAAACGGATGGGGTCATGCAGCACTTTCCCGCTTCGGGAAATATAAATTTCCGCAGACAGGAGCACAAAAACACTGCGGATAATTTTTTTACTGGGGGCGTATAAATATATTTTCCGGTATTACAATTTCTTCCATTAGTTCCATCTGATCCGTCAGCTCCCGCTCAATCGCGCAGAGTATGCTCAGGGCGCAGAATTTCCTGCACACCTTGTCTTCTGAACAGAAATCCCCGAAACATCCGGCATAATCCTCAATGGTTATCTGATGTCCCTGCTGCGTCATTTTTACTCCTTATACTCCAGAATAGAAAGCATTTCCCTGTGAATATTTCCGTTTGTTGCCAGAATTTCTTTCCCCCCGGGATGAAAATATCCGGAAGAAAAATCTGTCACTTCCGCACCGGCTTCCCGGGCAATCAGCATCCCTGCTGCCGTGTCCCAGGGTTTGAGATTCTGTTCCCAGAACCCGTCAAAACGGCCTGCGGCAACAAAACAGAGATCAAGAGCTGCGGCTCCCAGTCTCCGGACCCCGCGGGCCGCCAGCAGGCAGTTTTGAAAACGCGTTATCAAAGGCCCGATCATTTCTTTGAGATTATAAGGAAAACCCGTTACCAGCATACTGTCTGCAACTTTCCGGGTATGGGAAACCCGGATGGTCCGGCCGTTTAATTCCGCCCCTTTGCCTTTTACCGCGCTGAAAAGCTCCCCGCTTACCGGATTCAGCACAACGCCCGCCCGTATTTCCTCCTGATAGGCAAAAGCGATGGAAACGGCAAACAGTCCCAGGCCGTGGGCAAAATTACTTGTGCCGTCCAAAGGATCAATAATCCAGCGGCAGGGAGAATCTGTGGCATCCTGTCCGCTTTCTTCCGCAAGAACCGAATGATCCGGGAAACGATCCCGGATACTGTCAATGATAACTTTTTCCGAGGCAAGGTCCGCCTCGGTAAGCAGATCAATTTCCCCTTTTTTGTCAATACGGGACAAATTTCCGAAATAATGCCGCAGTTCGGCCCCGCCTTTATAGGCCGCGGCAATACCGCTTCTCCTGATATATTCTGTATCCATATTCTTTACACTACATACTTTCTTTTACTTGTCAAGCAGGGAATCGGATAAGCGCGGGATTCCGCGGGCCGCGGGATATTCCCCCATCCCTATATTCCCGTCCCTTCCGCTGTCCCCGCATCGTATATCTGCATATCCGGATTTATCCGGAATTCCGTATCTTCAGGATTGCATATGTCCTGTATTTCTGCTTCCATGCGCGCAATAAGCGGCATAAGACTGTGCCGTTCTTTGGCAGAAACCGCAACACCGTCCAGCTTTTTCTCACAGACTTCCCGTTCTTCCGGAGGCAGCAGATCTTTTTTATTCAGTACCCGGATTACGCGGATGTCTTCCAGTTCCAGATCTGCCAGAATTCCTTCCACAGACTGAATCTGTTCCGGATGCCGGGGATTGCTGATATCCACCACATGGAGCAGCAAATCCGCGCTGCGGAGTTCTTCCAGCGTCGCGCGGAAGGCCACCATCAGGTCTTTGGGCAAATCCCGGATAAATCCCACTGTATCCGTAATGATAACCTCGGTCTCCCGCGGGAATCTCAGCCGTCTGCTGGAAGGGTCCAGGGTGGCAAACAGCCGGTCTTCCGCAAACACCCTGCTCCGGGTCAGGGTGTTGAGCAGTGTGGATTTTCCCGCATTGGTATAACCGATAATGGAAATGACCGGCAGTTCTTTTTTCGTGCGCAGGGCTTTCTGCTGCCTGCGCTGTTTTACCACTTTTTTCAGAGATTTTTCCAGACGGTTGATCCGATCCCGCACCCGGCGGCGGTTGATTTCCAGTTTGGTTTCTCCGGGCCCTCTTCCCCCGATGCCGCCTGTCAGACGGGACATGGCCGTATTTTTTGTCACCAGCCGGGGCAGCATATATTTCAGCTGGGCCAGCTCCACCTGCAGTTTTCCTTCCCTGGACTGCGCACGCTGGGCAAAAATATCCAGAATCAGCTGGGTGCGGTCAATGACTTTGATTTCCACCTGATCGGTTATGGAACGGATCTGGGAGGGATTCAGTTCCTGGTCAAAAATCAGCAGACTGATGCCTTTTTGCAGTGCTGTCAGATTGAGTTCCTGCAGTTTGCCGCGCCCTGTCAGAAAACGGGAATCGGTTTTGTGCCGCTGCTGCAAAACAGAATCCGCCACATGAATCCCGCCCGAGATCGCCAGCTCTTTCAGCTCTGCCAGAGAATCTGTGGCAGCACGGCGCGGCGCGGTTGTCACACTGACCAGGATCGCGCGTTCCTGTCCGGTTTTTCCCCGGTACAGAGAGCGGATCTGGGCCAGTTCATCATCCAGGGCGCGGATGATATTGTGATATCCTATGTCCAGTTCACCCGGCCCCAGGGGATCGAATATCCGGCAGGGTTCTTCGGCACTGCCCCGCGGCAGAATATGCGCTGCATATACCCGGTGCAGACCGCCGTTGGGGGTCATGGTCATAACCGCCATCATATCCAGGCGCAGAAGGGAAAGATCCGTCAGATCATCCCGGCTCAGACTTTCCTCTTTCAGGTGGGTATGGATGCAGCGGAGTCCTTTCAGCCGCCCCGGCAGGGTCCGGTAGTCCGGGAGATCGGGAATCACAATCTGATGGGCATCCCCCGCAATCACGCAGATGACTTTGCCTGCCCGGTTGACCAGAATGCCGATCTGCCGCCCGCTTTCATAGGAAAGGCGCACTATATCCCGCGCCAGATCGGGTGTAATCAGGTATTCTTTGGGAATACGGCGACGGTAAAGATTTTCCAGCCGGCGCAGAAAATCGCTTTTCAGTCCGCTGGTATTTCCGCTCAGATTTTTCATGCTTCCGCGTATTCTGTCATACTTTCGGGAGCAGGATTTTCAAAACGGGTGTACATGCCCAGATAAACCATATGCGCGATGCCGATAGGGCCGTTGCGCTGTTTGCCCAGTATGACTTCCGCTTTGCCCCGGTTGGGATTGTTTTCGTCTTTATGATACACTTCATCCCGGTAAATAAAAGCCACCACATCCGCATCCTGCTCAATACTGCCGGATTCCCGCAAATCTGACAGCATGGGGCGTTTGTCGGCCCGTTCCTCCAGTTTCCGGTTCAACTGGGAAAGGGCAACAACAGGCACATTCAGTTCTTTTGCCAGGGCCTTGAGGGAGCGGGACATTTCGGATATTTCCAGATCCCGCCGCTCTGCCGAAGCCCGTCCTTTCATCAACTGCAGATAATCTATAATCACCAGCCCCAGGCCTTTTTCCATTTTCAGACGGCGGCATTTGGCCCGGATTTCAATTGCGGTAATATCCGGGGAATCATCTATATAAATGGGGGATTCGCTCAGCACCCCCGCTGCTTCGGTCAGTGCATCCCAGTCTTCCCGGCTGAAGAAACCGCTGCGCAGGCGGGAAGAATCCACCCGTGCCTCCGCGCAGAGCATACGCATGGAAAGCTGTTCCTTGGACATTTCCAGAGAAAAAATTCCCACGGGAATCTCGGCATCCACGGCCGCATTTCTGGCAATATTCAGGGCCAGAGCGGTTTTTCCCATGGAAGGCCGGGCAGCCAGAATAATCATATCCGAAGGCTGAAAACCGGAAGTCAGGCGGTCCAGCTGGGTAAAGCCTGTGGGAACCCCGGTGATCAGGGTTTTATTGCCCTGCCGCTCCTCCAGGGTGTCTATATTGCTTTCAATAATCTGACTGAGCCGGTAAAATGAGGGATTGATTTTGTCTTCGGATATTTCAAATACCGCACTTTCGGCAAAATTGACCACCTCATCCACATCCCCCTGGTTTTCATAACAGCGTTTCGTGATTTCATTGGCTTTTTCAATCAGGCGGCGCAGGCATGCCTTGTCACGGATAATCCTGGCATAATAGGCGGCATTCACTGCCAGGGGGGCCGAGTCCGTCAGCCAGGACAGATAGGTGACTCCCCGGTAACCGTTCCCGCCGATGGCGTCTATTTCCCCCTTTTCCGAAAGAATATTGGAGAGGGTGATGAGATCCACCGGTTCGTTTTTTGCAAAAAGTTCTGTAATCCCCGTAAATATTTTCTGATGGGAACGGGAATAAAAATCATTCGGCGCGAGTATTTCCAGTACTTCCAGCAGAGTTGTATTGTCCAGGATAATCGCGCTTAAAAGAGATTCTTCGGCCTCGGTATTCTGGGGCGGGATTTTGTAAAGTGCGGTATCCTGTTCCGTTCGGGAGGACTTTGGAGACATAGAGGTCCGATTCTTGAACCGGTTCCCGGAATAATGCAGGGAACCGGTTCTGAAATGTTATTCTGATTTTTCTTCGGGCACGACTTCCACAGTAATTTCCGGTTCCACATCCCGGTAAACGCGGATGGGCACTTTGTATGTTCCCAGTGTTTTAATGGGGTCGGAAAGCAGCACCATACGTTTTTCCATTTCGACGCTTTGGGCTGCCAGGGCATCCACAATATCTCTGATATTTACCGAACCGTAAAGCCGGTCTTCGTCGCTTACCCGTGCGGGAATCGTAACACTGATGCCTTCCAGCCGTGCGGCCATTTCCTGGGCAAATGCTTTTTCTTTGGCGATCTGCAGCTCAAATTTGGTCTTATCCTGTTCCAGCATTTTCCGGTTGGCATCCGTAGCTTCCACAGCCTTTTTCTGGGGCAGCAGATAGTTCCGGGCATATCCTTTGGCCACATTGACTTCAGTGCCGATAATGCCCAGAGATTCTATGGTTTCCGTTAATATTACTTTCATATCAAAACCTCCGAACGGCAGACGCTTACTGCGGACTGCCGTTAGTTTCCAGTTTTCTGAAATTCACCCACATATCGAAAAAACCGAGTCCGATCACCAGCAGCAGGGCCATTTGCCAGAGTGCAATCATGCTGTATAAAAATACCCGGAGAAAGGGAGAAAAATTCTTTTTCTCAAAGTAATAGGCCACAATGGCAATGCCGCCGAAAAAATAAACCGTCATGAGCACAATCAGGCCGTTGAAGGCGGTTGTCCGGAGAAAACTGTCCGGAACCATTGCCATAAGGCCGCATGCAATAACGCCCCAGACCAGTGTGTCCGGAACCTTCCATAAAGTCAGGGGGCCGAAATCCGGACAGGGCATTCTGCGGATTTTCAGCATCCGTGCGGCCAGCAGAACAACCGCCCAGCAGAGAAAAAGCACTGCCGAAACTGTCATGCCCGGAAGAATCCGCAGGAAAAGCAGCCGGATGGTATCCATGGACCGCGCTATCATATCCCTGGTTTCCTCCGGCATTCCCATTTCTTTATAAAGTTTCAGGCTCAGCCGCAGGTTTTCTGTCACATATTCCTCTGTTACCGTGCTGATGTTTTTTCCGGCCGAAGCACTGTAAAAATACAGACCCAGCAAAGCGGCTCCCAGCAGAATGCCGGCGGTTCTCAAAACCGTATGCTCAATGGAAAGTCCCATTTCAAAATGTTCACTCAGCAAAAAACCCATGAGCATCAGTCCGGAAAAATAGATCAGGTCAAAAGACAGTTTTCCGATTGCAAAGGCCATTATCATGAGGGAAACAGAGAAGATCACCCCTGCCTTATGTCTGCCCAGCTTACTTCGGTAAAAGAGAATCGGCAGCGGAATCAGAAGAGAAAAGAAGAAGCCGAGCAGGGGAATATATACGGACAGAAAAAAAATCAGACAGCTAAAGCCGATTCCTTTCAGAATATCTCCCTGTTCTTTATGCAGCACAGCCAGTTTCTCCATATCTGATAATCGTAACTCTGTTTTCCGGCAGGTGAAATTTGATGGTTTCCGTAAAAAAATCAGCTTCCTGAATTCCGGCCACAGTATATTGCTGCAAATACCGCACGGGCGCATTATCATGTGGCAGATTTTTTCCTGACCGGCTTTTTGCAGGTTTATCAAATTTATAATGTAAAATAAAGCAATCCTTATTTTTCCGTCTGTCCGGATATGAATGCAGGCAGCTGTCTGCGGTGATCCGCTGCTGTCTTTCCGGAAAATTTTTTACGGAAAATCACAGATCGTAAGTGCCCACAAAGGGCAGCAGTGCAATACTGCGGGCCCGTTTGATGGCCGTGGTCAGCTGCCGCTGATGTTTTGCACAGGTTCCGGAAATTCTTCTGGGAATGATCTTCCCCCGTTCCGTGGTAAAATATTTCAGGGTTTTCGGATCTTTATAATCAATCACAATGTTGCTGTCCGCACAGAAACGGCAGACCTTGCGGCGGTGAAATATTCTTTTTTTCCTTCTTCCGCCCGCTGCATTTTTTCTCTGAGGTCTGAAAGCCATATTATTTTTCCTCCTCCCCGTTTATCTCACCGTCTTCTGCCGTATCGCTTTTATCGGTCTCATCCGCATCAGAAGTATCATTATCGCCGGTGTCATCGTTATTGCCGGTGTTATTGCCGGTGTCATCGCCGGTTTCCGTTTCCGTTTCCGCATCTTCATCTTTGCCGGATGCAGCAGGCGATCCGCTTTCTGCTTTTTCTCCGCTTCCGGGTTTTCCTGCGGCCAGCTCGGCAAGGATGGTTTCGGGATCTGCTTTTTCATCCAGTATAATGGTCATATATTTCAGGATTCGGTCATCAATCCGGAAAAATCTTTCCAGTTCCGATACAATTGCACCGTTGCCGCAGTAATCCAGACGGATATAGTGCCCCCGTTTTTTCTTTTTGATTTCATAGGCCATCTGGCGGACACCCCAGTCATCAAATTCCATCAGGGCACCTTCTTTTCGGGAAATGACTTCTTTCATTCTCTCAAAAAGCGGTTCCCGCAGATCATCCGCCAAATCCGGCTGGACAATCACCATCGTTTCGTATCTTCTCATTATTCCTCCTTACGGATATAAAGCCCCGGCCTTTCGGGCCTGCCGGAGCAAGGATAATATACATGCGGCTTTCATTGATTTCGGAAGCTCTGCATGACCCAAAATTTGAGTTTGTAACATTCATTGGAAATTTATGTCAACTGAAAAAAAATATTTCAGGGAAGCAGTGTTTTTCAGTTCATCCGGACAGTAAGAAAATAATCCGTTTTTTCATGCTGTCCGGTCTGAGGAATAAACCTAAATTGAGCGGTTTTTTTCAGATAAACCGGCTGAATGTCCGGTAAGCGGAACTTTGTCTGTTTTACGCTTTTCACCCGGCGGGTGAAGAACCGGAAACCGCCGGGCCCCTGATATTTCCGGCCGGAAATCATTTTCAGGTCTGAAAACCGCTCAGTTTGGGATAAAATCAGGTGGAATAAAATTTGGGCAGGTGTTTTGTTCTGACTGAAATACCTTATCTGCCTGATTATGCAGATGATTAGTGCTCTGTCAACGTTTAAATGACGGGTTAAACCACTCATGCAGGGGTGTATTGCATAGGCCCCGGTGCGCCGGGCGGGCGTATGCAATACGCCCCGGCAGATAATATCACCCGTCATTATTAATGCTGACAAAGCATTCGTGAATCTGTGAATAATTCAGGGTAGAAAGGAATATTATTTTAATATCGGAATATTATCTCTCAGAATAGCATAAAATACGGGAACAGTCGTCTGTTCTGTTTCTGCAATACTGTCTTTTGACTTGACGGATAAACTGCTTCCCGTTAAAATTGCAGATATATGATATGCAGACTTTCAGATAATTCATTTCGGGAAGGCGGCAGGGAGGAAATAGTACCTGCAGCATATCTCCGAACCGCAGGGCGACCGGAATCATTATCCGGAAGTCTGCACTCTGGATGAATCCGGAAACACAATTACTGCTTTAATAAGGAGAAGAAAAAATGAAAAGGAATTTCGGCAAATTCATGATGAATGCAATTGCGGCGGGTCTGATGGTTTTTGCAATGTCCGGAAACGGAATGGCAGAAGATACCATTAAAATGGGAGTTGCCGGACCGCACAGCGGCGATCTGGCATCCTACGGTCTTCCCACGGTGAATGCAGCCAAACTGGTTGTCAAAGACATCAATGCCAAAGGCGGTGTGCTGGGCAAACAGGTGGAACTGGTCATCGAAGACGATGTCTGCAAACCGGAAGTATCCACCAACACGGCCACCAAACTGGCTTCCCAGAAGGTTCCGGTTGTGCTGGGACATATCTGCAGCGGTGCCACCAAGGCCGCCATGGGAATTTACAAAGATTCCAAAATTATCGCCATGTCCCCTTCTGCCACCAACCCGGACCTGACCCTGAGCGGCGACTACCCCAATTTCTTCCGCACCATTGCCCACGACCTTACACAGGGTGATTTGCAGGTGGAATTTGCAATGAAAACCCTCAAACTGACCAAATTTGCAGTTCTGCATGACAAGGGGGATTATGGAAAAGGAATTGCGGAGCATGTGAAAAACCTGCTGGAAAAAAATCCCGCAGCCGAAGTGCTGCTGTATGAAGGTGTGACACCGGGGGCTGTGGATTATTCCGCCATTGTGCAGAAGATCAAACGTTCCGGTGCGGAAGCGGTTATCTTCGGGGGGTATCATCCGGAAGCATCCAAAATTGTTACCCAGATGCGCAAAAAACGGATGGATACAGTATTTATTTCCGATGACGGTGTAAAAGATGATACCTTTATCAAAGTGGCGGGTGAATATGCAGAGGGCGTTTATGCCACCGGTCCGGCGGATGTTTCCGGAAACCCCATGGGTGCGGCCGCCACCAGGGCCCATCAGGATGAATTCGGCTCCGAGCCGGGCGCATTCTTCCACAATGCCTATTCCGCAGCACTGGCCCTGCTCAATGCCATTGAAAAAGCCGGTTCCACGGATTATGATGCGGTTGTGAACGCGCTGAGAACCCGGGATGTGGAAACCCCGGTCGGAAAAATCCGCTTTGATGAAAAAGGGGATGCCATCGGTGTGAAAATGTCCATGTATCAGGTCAGAGACGGAAAATATGAAGAACTGAAATAATGACCCGGCAATTCCGAATCAGGGGGACAGATTTTTATGCCTGTCCCCCCTCTGTTGCAGGCCTCCCCGGAAAAACCACTGATTACCGGAATGAAAAACAGAAACAGCGGAGAATACATTAAATGGATCTGGAATATTTTGCCGAACTTTTTCTCGGCGGTCTGACACGGGGCAGTATTTATGCTTTGATTGCGCTGGGTTATACCATGGTTTACGGAATTGTGGAGCTGATTAATTTTGCCCATGGTGAAATTTATATGATCGGCGCATTTACCGCCCTGATCGTGGCCAGTGTGCTGGGCATGGAATTCGGCTGGACGCATCTGGGTGCCATTCTTCTGATATCCTCCCTGGCCGCCATGATTTATTCCTGCTCTTATGCCTGGACAATGGAAAAAATCGCGTATAAACCCCTCCGCAAAGCCCCCCGTCTCTCTGCCCTCATCTCTGCCATCGGCATGTCCCTTTTTCTGCAGAATTATGTTCTCCTGGCCCAGACCTCGGATTTCCTTCCTTTTCCAAGTCTGATACCCGACTGGGAATTCTGGGAACCCTATGCCCATGTTATCAGCGCGCCGGAAATTGCCATTCTGCTGGTGACGACCATCGTAATGATTCTGCTGACATTCCTGATTAAATTTACAAAAATCGGAAAAGCCATGCGGGCCACTGCCCAGGACAGCAGCATGGCCATGCTGGTGGGGGTAAATGTGGATCAGATTATTTCCATGACTTTCATCATCGGCTCGGCCACTGCCGCCATCGGCGGGGTTCTCATTGCCTCCCATGTGGGGCAGATCAATTTTTATATCGGTTTTATTGCCGGTATCAAAGCATTTGTGGCCGCCGTACTCGGCGGTATCGGCAGTATTCCCGGTGCGGTTCTCGGCAGTCTGGTGCTGGGCTGGACCGAAAGTTTTTTTACCGGTTATATTTCCAGTGATTATGAGGATGTTTTTGCCTTTGTTTTTCTGGTCTGTATCCTGATTTTCCGGCCCGCGGGTATTCTGGGCCGTTCCGAAACGCAGAAGGTCTGAAAATGTTCCCATCCGGGATGAAAAAAACGGACAGCTGCTCCAATCCGCTGATGAAACGGATTCCCCCACTTACGGAGACTCAATGGACTGTCAGATATATTTCTGCACACTCAGAAAAGCTGCGGAGGAGTGCCGGACTGAAAGTCCGGCAGACTTCCAAACTTTCAGTCCGGACTCCCCGGTCCGGACTTTTTCAAAGGGCAAAAAATTTATTTGACAGTCCACTCAATGCTGCTGCCTTAAGACTCCCCTCCCTTGAGGGAGGGGCAGGGGAGGGTGGAAACGGTTATTAATTACAGACTGTTATTTTACCCATCCCGCAGGGGAGGGGGATTTTTTTGTTAAGGCAACAGCATTGGGGGGGAGGGTGAAAATATCATCTGAATACAAATTCTTGTTTTTACCATCCCATCAGGGGAGGAGGGATTCTGTGCTTATGGTTTGACCCAATTAAACTGATAGAAATTTTATGGCGTTAAGCCGCATTCCTGCTGAGATACCGGGTGAGATTTTGTATCTCTTTAATTGAGTCAGGCCATAAGTCAGCAGCATTTTCCCGGAGACGGGACAAATCCGGGGCATGTGCGGTACGCCCGGCAGGGGAAAATCAGCCGGTTTGACCCACTGCCGAAAAATGATGATTTCGCAAAAAAGTCAGAAATTCCCCCACTCCGGCCAAAACCGGAGTCAGGAACAGGCTGAAAATACCGGATTCCGGCTTTGGCCGGAATGAGGGAGTATGCAAAAACCGGTGTTTCAGGAGTGAATCAAAAAAATAAATAAGGAAATAAATAAAATAAATATGATCTCAGGTAATGAAATAAAAAAATCCCTTCTGGCCTCCCTCTGGTTTATGTTTCTGACCTTTCCCATTATGGTAATCCGGGTCAATACGGTTGAAGATATAATTGAGTGGAGATGGATAAATATGGCATATATCGGCATCGGTGTCTTTTTCCTCTCTTTTCTCTGGCGGTATCTGATCCGGAAAAAAGATATGGGACGCAAAAAAGCGGAAAGCAGTGAAATACAGGATGTCCCCGTTGTACAGCGACTGATGACGGAACGCCGTTTTTATCTTCCGGGCCTGATCCTGACCGGCATATTTATTGTTGTTTTTCCTTTTGTTTTTTCCATGTACCAGACCAATATCATGATCAATGCCCTCATGTATATCATGCTGGGGCTGGGGCTGAATATTGTGGTCGGTCTTGCCGGGCTGCTGGATCTGGGTTATGTGGCCTTCTACGCGGTCGGAGCCTATTCCTACGCACTGCTGAATCATCATTTCGGGCTCGGTTTCTGGACACTGCTCCCTGTTGCCGGAATGCTGGCCGCTGTGTTCGGCATTATTCTGGGTTTTCCGGTGCTCCGCCTGCGGGGGGATTATCTGGCCATTGTCACCCTCGGATTCGGAGAAATTATCCGACTGGTCCTGGAAAACTGGAATGAATTTTCCTTCGGCCCCAGCGGTATTGCCAATATCCCCCGCCCCGGTTTCTTCGGTGCGGAAATGTCATTGCAGACCAATACCGTTTTTATCTATTTTGCAATGATCCTGATGACAGTGCTGACCATCTTTGTCGTCAACCGCCTTCAGGATTCCCGCATCGGCAGGGCATGGATTGCCCTGCGGGAAGATGAAATCGCCTGCCAGGCAATGGGAATAGACAAAACCAGAACCAAACTCACGGCCTTTGCCCTGGGGGCCACCTGGGCCGGATTTGCCGGGGCCGTATTTGCGGCCAAAACCACCTTTATCAATCCTGCCAGTTTTACCATCTGGGAATCCATCATCATCCTCTGCGTTGTCGTTCTCGGGGGGATGGGGTCTATTATCGGTGTTATTTTCGGTGCCCTGGTTCTGATTCTGCTTCCCGAATATCTGCGGGCCTTTTCCGAGTACCGTATGCTGATTTTCGGTACACTGCTGGTCATCATGATGGTTTTCCGGCCCGGCGGCATTGTCAGCAATGTGCGAAAGACCTATCAGTTTCAGGGGGCGGAGCCGGAAAAATGAAATGGAAGGAAATAAGGAAGCGGTATAAGGAAAAATATGAACAGTAAGTCGGAAATAATACTCAATGTCAGGCAGCTCACAATGGATTTCGGGGGGGTCAGGGCCGTTAACCATGTGGATATGGACATCCGCCAGGGAGAAATTGTGGCCCTGATCGGCCCCAACGGCGCAGGCAAGACCACCTTTTTCAACTGCATCACCGGTATCTATAATCCCACAAAGGGGGATGTGATAATCCGGCCTCCCGGAAAAAAAGAAAAACGGATCAACGGTTACAAACCCAACCATGTCACCGGGCAGGGAATGGCCCGCACATTTCAGAATATCCGCCTTTTTCAGAATATGACGGTGCTGGAAAATGTCATGATCGGCCGTCACTGCCGCCTGAAGGCCGGAATCGTCGGAGCCATTTTCCGGAATCCCAAAACCGCGGCAGAAGAAAAAAAAGTGGTGAAAGACAGTTACGCTGTTCTGGAAAAAATCGGCCTTGGCGGATATGTCAATGAGCTGGCCAAAAATCTTCCCTACGGAGCCCAGCGGAGACTGGAAATTGCACGGGCCATGGCCACCGAACCTTTCCTTCTTCTGCTGGATGAACCGGCAGCCGGTATGAATCCCCAGGAAACCAAAGATCTGGATGACCTGATTGAACAGATACGGACAGTAGAAAAAATTTCCATCCTGCTCATAGAACATGATATGAAACTGGTCATGAGTCTGTCCGACCGGATTTTTGTGGTGGACTACGGCAAAAAAATTGCAGAAGGAAATCCCGAAGAAATCAAAAACAATCCGACTGTTATCAAAGCCTATCTGGGGGAAGAATTATAAAGCCCACATTTCGCCTGGCTTTGTAACACTTTGGAAATTAAACTGAATTTTTCAAAATTTTTTGCATACCCAAAGAATCGGATTCAATAAATTCAGATTGTTGGATCGCAGAGAGCGAAATGTGGGATAAAGGAAGATTGATGCTTGCAATCAGCAGTATTGAAACATATTACGGTAATATCCGGGCTCTCAGGGGTGTCAGCATTGATATTTCCGAAGGGGAAATCATTACCCTTATCGGTGCAAACGGCGCGGGAAAAAGCACAACCCTGATGTCGGTATCCGGTCTGGTTCCCCCCCGGAAAGGGGAAATTTTTTTCATGGGCAAAGCCATCCATGGTCTCAGTCCCAATGAAATTGTCGCTCTGGGAATCTCCCAGGTTCCCGAGGGAAGGCGGATTTTCCCCTATCTGACAGTTTCCGAAAACCTGGATATGGGTGCTTTTCTCAGAAAAGACAAAGAGGAAATCCGCAAAGACATGAATTATCTTTACGAACTTTTCCCCATTCTCTCTGAAAGAAGAAACCAGGCCGGCGGAACCCTCAGCGGCGGGGAACAGCAGATGCTGGCCATTTCCAGGGCACTCATGGCCCGCCCCAAACTGCTGCTGCTGGATGAACCCTCTTTGGGACTGGCCCCGATCATTATCCGGCAGATTTTTGAAATCATCAAAAAAATCAATGCAGAAAACAATACCACCATTTTTCTGGTGGAACAAAACGCCAATCTTGCCCTGCAGGTGGCCCACCGGGGCTATGTGATGGAAAACGGAAAAATCACCCTCAGCGATACCGCCGCCAACCTGCTGGCAAATGAAGAAGTCAAAAAAGCATACCTGGGTATATGAAATACAGGAATGCGGCAATTTTCCCCCTTCCCCAGCCCCATCCGTCTGTAACCGACCAATCACTTTCAGCAAACCGAAGAGTTTCCGAAGCAGTGCAAAATTGTATTTTTTCATAAGGGAACCCCGCAAGTAGGGCCCTGCAAAAATACAATTTTTGCACTCCGGGACAGCCGCTCCCTCCATCCGGGGGAAAAGTTTCCGGGCTGCGGAAATAAATTACGCATCTGAAATTTTTCTGTCTGAAACAGTCAAAACCGCCCCCCGGACTCTAAGGGATAAGGGCAATGCTGTTGACCTAATATCGGATGAGTGTCAAACTTACAGATTGACATGCTGAAATTATTTAGAAAAAGATGTACTAAACTGTAAGTTTGGCACTCCGGTTTTTCTTAAGGCAACAGCATTGGGGGATAAGAGAGGGGATACGGAATGTTTTTTCCCTCCCTTTAGCCTGAATTATTCACAAATCAGTTTTTTACAGTAAATACAGAAAGACACAAAAAACTGAGTTTTGCAGTCGTATTTTCGTATAAGCAAAATAATCAGCAGTTTATCTGCCAGAGACTAAAACGTGTGAATAATGCAGGTTAGGGTCAATGGCATAAAATAAAGACCAAAGGAGTCCCGGACTGAAAGTTTGGGACACTGAAATGACTGGGAAAATACGGCCAAAATTCCGTTTCTCTTCATTGTGGCACTCCGGACAAATTCTCTGTTTTTAAAATACAACATCGGCCTGATCATCATAACACTCTGAAATACAATTCTTTCTCATATCTGTTTCTGATTTCTGTTATTGCGAAGTAGGCGATTTCTACCACTCAAATACCTCCGGCCTCCCATTGATTTTTTTCCCTGAACGTCAGATATTGCAGATAATTTCAACATAAATAATAATCAGAAAAAGGAGAAAACAAATGCAAAAGAGAAAAATGAAATCATTGTTTGTCGGGATTGTACTGCTTTTCAGTATTACGGAAGTTCATGCTTTATCCCTTTCACCTGTCAGCAGTCTTTCCGACTGGACTGCAGTGCCTGCGGGAAAATTCAATTTTTCCGGAAATACGGCAACTATCAGCACCACCGGCAAAGCCAGTATTCACAAAGAATATTCGGGCGGTACCGGTATTATCAGCACGGTAAATATTGAATCGGCAAGCGGAAATGCCAGTGCAGGTCTGGCAATGGAGGCCGGTTCTGTGGGGGCATACAGGGTGCATGTTAATCTGGGACTCATGAAGCAGACAGAATCACATTATACCCTGTATTATCAGATTCAACTTCGTGATGCCGATGGAAACACAGTTAATGAATTGGCTTACGGTATGCAGACCAGAGAAATCAGCAATCCTGATATTGTCATCGGAATCGCCCGCGTTGATAATGAGATATGGATTTACGGAGATAACTTTTCTCTGACAAAATGGGATCCTCTGACGATTATGAATAACACAAATGGGAAATTCTGGCTTTGGGGCGGTACGGATCAGATTTCAGGCAGCAGCATCAATGCCCGCTTTTCCGCCCCCTATATTATCAATCCGTAAATAAAAAGAGACAGACTGCATTTCGATTGTCTTTATAACAATTTGAAATTATAATTGTTTTTAACAATCTTTGCATACCCGAAAAATCGGATTCAATAAATTCAGATTATCGGAGCACAAAGAGCGAAATGTGGAAAACAGGCAAGGGCTGAGACGTTTTTCGGTATAAAGATTTCAGAAGTTTCCAAACCTTCGGAAATCTGTCCAAAACTATTTTTACTCAGATACTGAGTCTGATAAACAGATAAATAATTGGTGATTCAAAATGATGAAATACCAACTTAACATCATGCTGATACTATTTTTTACGATTCTTCTTTCCTGCTCACCGGGGCCTGAATTTTACTCTGAAGCACTTCGGAATAAACTTGTCCGCACCAAAAAAAACTGGCGGGAAGTATCAGCCGGTTCTGAAGTAAAAATAAGTCCGGCATCCCCCGCCATCCCGACAGACTGGTGGAAACAGTTCAATGATCCGCTTTTGGATCAGTTCATTGCTGAAGCCCTGCACAATAATACAGATCTGAAAGTCCGAATTATGCGGGTACAGGAATCCGGCCTGGGACTGAAAGAAGAGAAGGCAGCCCGGTTACCCGGATTCAGAGGATCTGCGAGCAGCAGTTTTTTCCGACGACAGAGTGTTCAGGAATATTCCGATATTATTACAGGCGAAGAAGATGTGGAAAATATCAAAGAAAGAGAAATCACAAGTATCAGTGACAGTGAGTACTACAATACCGGTCTCAGCGTTAGCTGGGAACTGGATATTTGGGGAAGAAAGGAAAAAAAATATCTGGCAACAAAAGCAGCCTATGAAGAAAGCAAAGCGCAGTTCCGGGCCGAATGGCTTCGAATTATCTCGGATCTTGCAGGTGCATATTTTGAGATCCGCACAAAAGACAGAGAAAAACATATTCTGACGCAGATGTATGAAGCCAATATGAAACGGACTGCCATTTATGACAATCAGTATACCGAGGGCCTGATTCCCCGGTGGAAGGTTATGCGCCAGGAAAGTGAAAGTAATGAAATGGAAAAAAAGCGCAGTGACCTGGAACAGAGCCGCAGGAAACTGGAGAATAAAATAGCGATTCTGCTGGGACGGGCACCGGGAGAACTGAAGATTCCGGATACAAAAAACAGCAGACCGCCGGAAATAATTCAGGTTCCCCCGGGCCTGCCTTCAGAACTGCTGGCAAACCGCCCGGATATCATTGCTGCGGAATACCGGGTGGAAAAAGCATACCACCAGATAGGTGAGGCCCGGGCCGCCCGGCTGCCTTCCATTTCTCTGAGCGGACAGGCGGGTTTTGCCAGTGCGACTCTTTCCACCCTGCTTCAGCAATGGACCCTGGGGTTAACACCGCTAATCAATTTCCCTGTATTTGACGGGGGAGCATCAAAAATCCGGGTGGAAAGAAATAAAATTCAGGCGGATATTGCAGAAAAAGAATACCGGCAGACTGTATTCCGCGCATTTGAGGAAGTGGAAAATACCCTGATGGAGCTTGCCTCCCGGCATCAGCAGAAAAATATCCTGGAAAAAAAGCGGGATATACTGAAAGTAATATATGCACAGACTGACGAAAAACTGCAAATGGGACTGATTACCCAGCAGGAACTTATGGACATTCAGCGGGAATTTCTGAACACTGAAAAAACGCTGTTGGAAACGGAACGCTCTCTTCTGGATAATACTGTGAAATTATGCAAAGCCCTGGGAGGAGGCTGGAGCCGATCGGATATCCGGGATACAGATATGTCCGAGCCTCAGTATACGGAACAGACCGGGGAGAGCGGCAGACAGGATGAAAAGGCGGAAGAGCGGAAAACCGTATCACTTTCCGATATATCCCCGAAAGTGCAGATCCGGAGAATGCGGGTACAGGAAATCAAAGGATAAAAGGGGCAGGGCAGTCGCTGTTCTGAAATAAGGTGAATTTTATGACATGCAAAAGCAATAAAAAATCCCGAAACAATGATTCCCATAAGGAAAACATCGGACACGAGCAGGTTGTGTATACGGATAACCCTTCTTTGTTTCTTGAAATGTTCTGTTCTGTCCCTTCCGAAAATTTATGCCGGAAAAATCAGCCGAAAAGAAAAGGGAAATTTATCAGAATATTTTCCATCATCATGATGATAAGTCTGGCCGGAGTTGTCATCGGTGCCGGAATCTGCAGAACTCCTGAATTCGGATTGGAAAAATTACCGATGGAAGGAGATATTCCCCCATCCGCTTTTCCTCTTTTCGCGGAAGACAAAGAGAAGATAATTATTTCCATTGCACAGACCGTAACAGCTCAGGGATGGGCGGAAAAACTGGAAGCAGGAGAATTTGAAAAAGCCGGAAAAATTCTGGCAAAACAGTTGGAATATATCCGCAGTCATCCGGAATACCGTTCAGTGTCGGCACTCTTTAACTGGGTTGCGGATATGGAAAAATATTTTTATAAACGCCCGTCCGATACTCCGCTGAAAATATTTTTTGATGAATACCGCATCGAAGAACTTTTAGAAATTTGGGAAAGACATAAAAATGATTTCCGATCCCTTTTGAAAAAACTCGGAGCACAGGAATTTCCCGGATTTGTGCAGGATCGAATTTATCTGCTTTTGGAAAGACTCCGGAATGAACAGATTCTGTATGTAACGGATATAAAAATTTTCAAAAAAAATTTCAGAAAGATACTGGAAGATGGTGAACCGGAAAATTCGCTGATTCTGGTGGAAAACTTCCGGAGAAAATATCCCGGGGTAAAAGGGATGGATGAACTCAAAAAGGACACAGAAAATTATTTGAAAATAAGGGAAGCGGCGGATCAGTGCCAATGGAAAGAAGTATCTGATTTGATACAGACAACGGAATTCTCTACGGTTTTTTTTAATCCCTGCATTGAAAATATAAAAAAAAACAGCCGGACCATTCCTTCCGGAAATCATATGCGGCCGGTCCGCCCCCTCCCTGTAACCAGAGAACCGGTCCGCATATCCGACCTGAAGATTGTCAAAGGTGAAAAAATTTCGTGTGCAGAACTGGCACTGGAAAAAGCATTTCAGGAGAAAGTCCGATGAAAACAGAAAAAAACAGTCATGATATGCTGGAAAATCACGAACCCGATGGCATTGATATCCTGCTCGGAAGAACATCGGCGGCAGCCGGAGCAGTGATTTATATTTTTCTGGCTCTTCTTTTATCTGTCTCTGTATGGTCTTTTATCGGCCGGGCCGATCTGATTATCCGTGCAGGAGGTCAGGTGGAGCCCCGACTGGATATGCAGAATGTCTATGCATCGGTCGGCGGAGAGCTGATGGATATATATGTCATGGAAGGCAGTATTCTGGCCAAAGGGGACCTCATTGCACGGATTCATTCAAAAGATGCGGTCAAAGCCGCAGGAGATGCGGAAAAAGCAAGAATCAACCTGGAAAAAGCCGAAGCTGATAAAAAAATGTTTCCGCAGAAAAAAATTCTGTATGAGATTGAACTGAAAAATATGGAGAAAAAAATTCAAAAAACAGAAAAAGACTATCTGCTTTTTGAAAAAGATCATGCCCGCAATCTTCCGGCCATACAGCAGCATAGACTGGGCAAGGCCCGCCTGAAAAAGGAACGGACAGAAAAAGAAAGATATCTGGCAAAAGAAATATATGAAAAGTACAAACGTCTTTCCGATCTGGAAAACGGCGGAGTTTCCCAAAAAGAAGTGCAGGAAAAAGAGGAACTGTATCTGAAAGCAGAAAATACATACCGGGAGACATGTATTGACCTGGATAATCTGGAATATGAATTCAGTCAGGAAGAAAACCAGTACAGCAAACGGGTCAGAGACAGCCGCATGGAACTGGCGCAGTTGCATTTTCAGTATGATAACAGAAAAATACAGTTTGCAAATGAGGAAAAGCAGGTGGAAATCCAGTACAAAGCAGCACTGGCCGCGTGGGAATCCGCTTCTGTCATTACCTTTGACGATTTGGATGAAGATAATTTCCTGAAAGTCCGCGCGCCCGTTGCCGGTGAAGTAACGGCTCTTTCTGCCAAACAGCGGGGGGAAAAAATCAAAGCCGATGCCCCCCTCCTTGCCATTGCCCCTTTGGAGGCGGAAAAAATACTGAAAATCAGAATTCCGGATCAGGATCGCGGTCTGCTCAGAACCGGTCAGCCGGTCAAACTCCGTTTTTCCGCCTTTCCCTATCAGCGCTACGGTTTTATCACCGGAATTCTGGAATATATATCCCCGGATGCCCTGGCTGATAATGAGGGAAAACAGTTTTATGAAGGCCGTATCGGATTGGATCGGGAATATGCAAAAGGAGACGGAAAGCAGCTCGCTATCCGTTACGGTATGACGGCCGTGGCCGAAATTTCTGTACAGAAACGGCGCATCATTGACTGGGTGACCGATCCTTTCCGGAAATTATCCAACAGGTATCTGTAAATCCGAAGCGGATTTCAGACAGACTCTGCACTGCATCCATAAGGATATCAGAAACTCAAAAATGACACCTGTCTGACATTGATTCAGGCAAAATCAAATAAATTTAAATTGTTAAAGCGAATACTTTTGTTCAGTAAAAAATGGCGACTTTATATTTTATCAGCTTCAACTTATTGAAATTACAGATGCCAGGTTTCCAAAATGACATCAGGGTGTCGTTTTTGAGCAGAAAACAAAGGGGGAACATATGACAGCACTTATCCGGATTCAGGAAGAAATTTTTACAAATGAACAGTTTGTGAATTATTTGAAATTCAGCAATGAATTTCAGGCTCTGATGGAAGGTTTTATTGAAAAAAGAATTATTCTCCGGGAAGCAAAGGAAAAAGGCATATCCCTTACAGAAACAGAAATCCAGCAGGCATCTGATGATTTCAGAAGATGTATGGGGCTGCACCGGGTCAGTGATACCCAGAAATGGCTGGATGAAAACGGGCTGACCCTGAATGAATTTGAAGTGTTTATCAAAGAATTTCTGCTGTCCGGAAAAATGATGGCCACGATCATTAACAAAGAAAACATGGAAAATTATTTCCGGCAGCATGCCCCCGGATTTGATACAGTGGATATTTGCCGGATTGTCATTCGGGGAGAAAACAAAGCCAGAGAACTGATGCTGCTTCTGTGTGAAGAACCGGAAAAATTTGCGGCTTTTGCAAAAAAATATTCTCTGGATGAAGAAACACGGGACATCGGCGGATATGTGCGGGGGCTGTGCCGTGACATGATGAATGAAGATATGGAAGCCCGGCTTTTTCATGCAGAAGAAGGGGAAATAATGGGACCTTTCCATATCAGCAATTCGGACATATATGAAATCATCCGTATTGCCGCGCGAAAACCGGCCACTATGGAAGATGCCGCTGTCAGAGAAAAAGTGGCGGAAAGTCTCCGGAAGGAATGGGTGGAAAAGCACCGGGAAAACCTGATAATTGAAGGAGGTTCCTCTTGGAAAAACTGATTTCTTTTCTCCGGCAGACAGAAATATTTTCCCGATTTTCTCCCGAAGAAATCCGGCATATTGCAGAAAACTGTGAAAGACGGACATACGAACTGGGAGATACCGTCATACAGGCAGGAGATATTGCAAAAGGACTTTATCTTATACGTTCCGGTCGGATCCGATTGTTCAGGGAAACAGAAGGCAGGGAAAAAAGCAGCGGTATCTGTAAAAGCGGAGAGAGTTTTGCCGAACTCAGCCTGATCAAAGAGGAGCGCATTGAATATTCTGCCCGGGCTTCGGATGACAGTGAAATCCTCTGTTTTCCGGCCCGTCTTCTCCGCAGTATAATGGAAGGCAATAAAGACATCCGGGAGCATCTGACAAAATATACTGTCATGAAGGTCTGCGGAAATATCCTGATTCCCCGTTTTCATCTTCATCCGGCTTTCAGTACGGATGAAATCACCGATATTGTGAGAAGTATCGGTATCCGGCGGGTTCCGGCCGATAGCAATCTGCTTATACAGGAAGATACAGAAAACCGGAATGTATATCTTGTGCGCAGCGGTCAGTTCCGCATTGTTTTCCGGGAAGGAGAAAAAGAATATCCGCTGCGGATGCCGGGTCCGGGGGAAATATTCGGGGAAAAGGCCGCTGTTACCGATGCTCCCCAGCCCGCAACTGTGAAGGCTGCGGAAGAGAGTCTCGTGCTGCTTATTCCCCGGCAGACAGTCCGCCTGATTTGTGAGCGGAATCCTTCGCTTGCAAAGGTGATGGAAAAACGCATTCAACTGCTGGATGCGGATATTGACCGCTGCCTTTCTTTGCTGCAAAAGAAAAGTCCGCTGTTCCGCTTCAATTCCGGCAATGAAAAAGGGAAACATATCCGGCGGTTTCCCCTTGTTCGGCAGGCGGAATCCGCAGACTGCGGTCCGGCCTGCCTGGCCATGGTCTGCAGACATTTTCAAATTCCGGTATCCACAGTGAAACTGGCAGAAATGAGCAAAGTGTCTGCGGAAGGTGCCAGTCTGGACAGTCTGAGCCGGACCGCTGAAAATCTGGGGCTGACAGCCCGTGCGCTCAAAAGCAATTATCAGAGTCTTATGGGAAGTGAACTCCCCCTGATTGCCCACTGGAAAGGCTATCACTATGTCGTGATCTGCGGTATCTCCGAATCTTATGTACGGATAGCCGATCCGGCCAAAGGATTTGAAAAAATCAGCCGCTCGGAGTTTGAACGGGGCTGGACAGGGTACTGCATTCAGTTTTCAGCTCCGGAGCAGTCCGGACAGTTTGCCGGGAAAAAGGCCGCCCGGCCCTCTCCCTGGCGGCGTTTTCTCCATTACCTTCTTCCCTATAAAAAACATCTGGGCGACATTCTTTTTGCAGCTTTCATCATACAGATACTGGGACTGATTCCGCCGGTGATTATTCAGAATATTCTGGATCGGGTCATTGTCCACCAAAGTTTTGATCTGCTCAATATTATGATCTGCGGTCTGGCTGTTTCCATGTTTTTCAAACAGATTACCGGATTTGTCAGCAGTTATCTGATGAATTTCATGATCCGCAAACTGGATTTCCATATGATGTCAAATTTTTACAGACATGTACTGTCTCTGCCCCTGGATTTTTTTGCCAAACGCAAAACCGGTGATATTATTGCCCGTTTCAATGAAAACAATACCATCCGCCGTTTTATGACCGAAGGCAGTATCAGCACCATTCTGAATACAATCATGGTGTTCAGTTATTTTATCATCATGTTCCTCTATAATGCCGAACTGACTCTTTTGCTGATGGCTTTTCTGCCCCCTATTATTTTGCTGACCCTCGCCGCAGTACCCAAGTACAAGGATTATGCCCGGAAAATCTTTTTCGCGGGGGCAGACGCGCAGTCACTTCTGGTGGAAACCCTGAGCAGTGCCGAGATTGTCAAAGGAATGGGAAACGAACGGTCCATGCGCATGAAATGGGAAAAAAAATATGCCGATACTTTGAATATCCGCTACCGTTCCACAATTTTTTCCGCTCTTATCGGAAGTCTGGGCGGCATTTTACAGGCAGCAACCCATCTGACCCTGCTGTGGGTGGGAACGGGAATGGTCATGAAACAGGAACTGAGCATCGGTCAGCTCATGGCTTTCAATGCACTCATCGGCAGTGTGATGAGCCCCTTAATGGGACTTGTGGGAATATGGGATGAATTTCAGCAGACAATGGTTTCCATGGAAAGACTGGGAGACCTGCTGGAACTGGAACCGGAACAGAAAAACGGTGACACTTCCCGGATCGTACTGCCGCAGCTGCGGGGGAACATCCGGTTTGAAAATGTCTTTTTCCGTTACGGGGAACAACCCTTCACCCTGAAAAATATCAATCTCACCATCCCGGCCGGTTCCACAGTCGCAGTGGTGGGGGCCAGCGGTTCCGGAAAAACCAGTCTGGCCCGCCTGCTCACGGGGTTTTACAAAGTCGGGGAAGGCAAAATTTTTGTGGATGATTATGAACTGAATCTGCTGGATATGACCTATTACCGTGCCCGAATCGGTTATGTGATGCAGGACAATGCCCTGTTTTCCGGAACGGTGTCTGAAAATATCGCCTTGGGAGATGCGGAAGCGGATATGCGGAAAGTACATGAAGTGGCCCGACTTGCGGATGCAGACGGATTTATCCGGAATCTGCCTGCCGCTTATGAGCAGGTCGTGGGAGAACGCGGGATGGGGCTTTCCGGGGGGCAGATTCAGCGCATCTGTATTGCCCGCGCCCTGTATCATGATCCGGATCTCATCATTCTGGATGAGGCCACCTCTTCCCTGGACAGTGAATCAGAGCAGCGTATCCGCAATAATATGAAAAAAATACTTAAAGGAAGAACGGCCCTGATTATCGCCCACCGCCTCAGCACAATAAAAGATGCGGATAAAATTGTGGTGCTGTATGAAGGCAGCATTGCGGAAGAAGGAAATCACGAAGAACTGCTCCGGCGGAAAGGGATGTATTATCATCTTGTGCATCAGCAGACTTTTACAGAACTGGCAGCCTGAAAAAAATGATACTGCAAAATCTCAGTGAACAGAATGCTCCTGTTTTTCCCACAGCCGGTTTTGCTTTTGTTCCTTCCTATGCACGCATTCTGGAAAAAACCGAAATTATCCGTTCCGGACTGCGCTGGTCTTCGGAACTGGATCAGGCGGGAATTCAGAAAATTCTCCGCAGAGTCAATGAACTGCGGGAGGATGTACTGCTTTTAACGGGAAGCGGACGGTTTGCAGATAATTTCCGTTTTGGAAAAAACAGTATTGTTCCGGACAGTCGCTCTGAAAGGGAAAAAGAGGACAGTGGAAAAAGCTATTATCAGCGAAAACAGGAATTACTGAACCGGAATTTTCTTTTTGAAGGAATTTTCGGGGAAAATCCGGCGCTGCTGGAATGTCTTGAAATTGCCGAAAAAGCTGCCCGTACGGATCTGCCGGTACTGATTGAAGGGGAAAGCGGAACCGGAAAGGAACTGATGGCAAAGGTCATCCATGCCAACAGCAGGCGATCCGAAGGCCCCTGTATTTCTGTCAACTGCGGTGCCATTGCGCCGCAGTTACTGGAATCCGAACTTTTCGGCCATGTCAAAGGTGCTTTTACCGGTTCGGTGAAAGACCGGAAAGGAAAATTTGAAAGTGCGGAAACAGGAACTGTCTTTCTGGATGAAATCGGTGAGTTGCCGCCCGAAAGCCAGGTCAAGCTCCTGCGGGTGCTGGAAAGCGGAGAAATACAGCGGGTGGGGTCGGATGAAGTGCTTACAGTCCGGCCCCGCATTGTGGCGGCCACCAACCGCTATCTTTATGAAATGATGCAGAAAGGACTTTTTCGGGAAGACCTGTATTACCGTCTGGGTGTCATCAGTGTCCGGATTCCCCCCCTGCGGAAAAGGCGGGATGAGCTCCCCCTGCTGATAGACTATTTCCGTGCAGAGGCAGCTGAAAGCATGAACCGGGAGCCGGTTCGCCTGTCCCCCCGTCTCCGTATTTTTCTGCTGGCTTATTCTTTCCGGGGAAATATCCGGGAACTTCGTAATATTATCTACCGCATCAGCTGTCTGGCCGATGATACCGCGGATATACATCATCTGCCGGAAATGATCCGCCCGTCTGCTGAAAAAACCGCAGAATATGTCACAAACAAAGAAAACTGTCTGGAAGATGTCAGGAAAAGTGCATCTGATGCGGCAGAAATGCAGTTTTTAGAAGAAAATCTGCGGGAGAGAAAGGGAAATGTCACCGCGCTTGCCCAAAAATTGGGAATGAACCGATCTTATGTGCAGACGTTGTTAAAAAAACATGGAATAAAGGCGGCAGCGTATAAAACAAAAAAATAGTCCGAATCAATTTTGATGAATATGTAAAAAATCCGAAATCCGGGTTTTTCAGCAATTTAACATTCTGATTTTATTAAAGCTGAATTCCGGAAAAATGATTTTTTACCGGTTCATCAATTTTCTGCAATTCTGAAAACTGAGAGGGGACAGTTCACACCGTCCCCTTTTTTCATGAAAGAATATGCCCTGATCCGGGATTAGGGGCAGCCCACGGCGCAGAAATCGCAAAGGTATGTTGAATCAATCGCTTTGTAAAAAACCCGGTATTGTCTTACCCTCCACACCTGCTTAAGACTATTTCCATCTAACTGCGTTCCGACACAATACATCCCCCCATCAAAAGTCATCATGGGAATATCGCCGTTTACGACCTGATCCACCAGGGTGCCCTGAGTCGGATCAACCTGAGCGCAGCCTTCTCCACCAACAATATTCACCAACGCTTTTCTGTCCAGTTCCTCATTGAGTTCCAGTTCTCTTACCATAAGATTTGCCATGATGTATTCTCCTTTCCGGTTTATTGATGATAAAAAGTTCATTTGCCATTGTATAAAGCAGTATCTGTGCCAGATCTGCGAATAACAATGGAAAAGTATATAATATTCAGATATAATGAAGAATAAATAAATCATACAGCTTTCCTGAAATCCGAAATCATGCAGAAGTGTATGCTGCCGGACAACAGCAGAGAAAGAAAGTGTTGCTTTGTATCCGACAGTCCCAATAACGGCGGAGAGCAGATTTATAATGAATGCTTCGAAAAGATTTTAGCGAATGATAAATATTTTCGGATTTCCCATTTTCCGGAAACAGGGCATATTTACTACTGACCTGTCAACATTTGAATGACGGGTTAAACCGCAACTGTAAGGGCGTATTGCATACGCCCCTGACCCGCTCCGAACGGGCGTATGCAATACGCCCCTGCAGAACCGGAGAAGGGGCCGCTTACCCGTCAGTTTAACCTTGACAAAGCACTACTCCTGATACTGTTTCGGTTTGATGAACTTTGTTTTGCCGGGCTGCGGATTTCCGCTGATGCCGCCGCTGCCTTTTGGCAGGAAAATGCAGCAAATATTTGACTTATCCTTTATGTTAAGGGTATAGAGAGAGGGAGAGGATCTATTTTTACTTTGCTTTTACCGGGTTTAAAAATCGGTTTCGGAAGTTTTCGGACAGGTTCTTATCCGGCGCAGACTGTACCAGACCGCTTTAATGAAAGGAGAGGATGATGGACAAAAAACTGCTGATACCGGCAATTCTGATCACTGCCCTGACAGTCATGGTAATTTGCGTTGATATTATTGAAAATCCTTCCCCTCCTCTCTCTTCTGCACCGGCTCCTGAAAAGAAACTGCACGGCAGAACCGTTACCGTAATGAGCAATCATCCCCATGTACGGGCCGCGGATATTCTGGCAGAATGGTTCCATGAGGAAAGCGGGGCTGTTGTCCGGAATATTGTTGTGGATTACGCGCAGATGCGTTCCTATGTGCTGGATGATTTTCATTCAGCGAATCCGCAGCTGGATATTATTATGCTCTGGTATGTGGATATGGGCGCGCTGGCAGAACAGGGGGTATTGGCCGATCTGACAGATTTTATTGAAGAAAACCGGGACATCCTTCAGCCGGATGATTTTATCCCCAGTCTTTATGATCCTTTCAGTCTTTACAAAGGAAAACGGCTGGCCCTTCCCTATGACGGAGACACCCATGTGCTTTTTTACCGGAAATCCCTGCTGGAAAAACACGGTTTCCTGCCGCCGCAGACCTGGGAGGATTATACACAGATTATCCGGACAATTACAGAAAAGGAAAGACAGAAGGGCATTTTCGGAACCGCGATTATGGCCCCGCCCGGAGCCATGGCGGCGGTTCCCTTTTTTATGAACCGTCTGACAGCCTTCGGCGGAAAGATGCTGGATGAAACGGGGCGGCCGTGCATCAACAGTGAGGAGGCGGTCGCTGCACTGAGTGCACTTGCAGAACATGCGGAATATGCCCTGCCCACCCCCCTGGAAACCGACTGGGAAGTGGCAAGGGATGCGTTTCTTTCGGGGAAAATCGCTTTGGCGGAACAGTGGACAGATATCGGCATTATGGCCGAAGACCCCGGACAGTCCCTTATCCGGGGGGACTGGGGCGTTGTACAGATACCCGGAGGAAGCGGGGAGAAAGGCCGTCATGCCCCCTCACTCAATGCGGGCTACAGCCTGGCCCTTTCCACAAAGGCATCGGATCCGGAAACGGCCCTGACCTATCTGCTTTTTGTTTCCCGGCCCGATATTACCCTGCGCCTGAATCTGATTAACGGCGGAATTGATCCTGTGCGTATCTCTGTTTTGCAATCAGAAGAATATCAGAAATTTGCCCCGGAACTGAGTCGGGCTGCCCGGGCCGCCCTGGAAAGTGCGGGGGCCTGGCCCCGTGTTCCCCGTGCCCAGGAAATGCTGGACATACTGACCCGGAATATCCGCATTGCGCTGGAAGGGAACAAAAGCCCCCGTGAGGCCTTGGATGACACACAGGAAAAATGGCTGACCATCACCGCTTCCGAATCATCATGAAATACAGATTCGGCAATTTTCTGCTCTGGCATAAAATTCTGCTTTTCCTGTCCGCGGCCATCAGTATTCTGACTCTGGGGATTGCTTTTGTGATCTGGAATACCCTGGATGAGGCCGAAAAAGTGATGGGACGGGAAAGCGACAGCATTCTTTCCCGCCAGACCGAAAATTTTATCGAAAAAATTGTCCTGGGCCAGGTAAACACCCTGGATGTGCAGCTGCAGCAGGTCATTTCCCTGGTCAGTTACGCTGCCTTTTATCTGGAAGAATACTATCTGCATTGTGAACCGGCTGAAAATTTCCCCGACAATCTTCTTCCTTCTCTTTTCCGGGGGACTGACACCTGCTCCATGCTTTGGTATGCATCGCTTTCCGGAGAAATGAAACTCTATCCCCCTGCCAATGATATATACAAAAAAATTCCGGATGATTTTCAGATTTTTTCGACTGCATTTTTTCCCGATACAAAAGAATGGAAAAATGGAGAAATACGATGGTCCCGTGTGCATGTCAATCCCTTTTCCGAAACATACGATATGGTGATAGATGCGGTCAGTCCGGTATATTCCGGGGACATACTCCGGGGATACGCGGGGGCATGCATGTGTTTGAACCGGCTGATTAGCCAGTTCAATCATTTTCAGGCTATCCGATCCAGTTATACTTTTCTCATGGATTCCCGGTTCCACCTCATCGGTGCTTCTCCCCATGCACGGGTGGAACTTTCCTCCCCGCATCTTTATAAACCCAGAGATACGATTCTCCTGCGCCCCGCGGCAAATCCGGAACTGGATACAGTGCTGGAACGCATGGCCCTGGGCGAATCTTCCATCCGCCAGATCACACTGGGGGGACAGGAAAAATACATTGTTTACCACAGTCTGCATATGATTAACTGGCGGTTTGCCCTGGTTGTGCCCGTGGAAATGGCAACCGCCGCGTCTGCGCAACTGGTCCGGGTGGTGGAAGACGGAACCCGTCAGGCCCTGGAACGGATGCTTTACTGGGCCGCTGTTCTGCTGCTGCTGACCCTGCTGACCGGATTTCTTCTGGCACGGCAGATTACAGCACCTGTCCGGGAACTGTCCGATGCCACACGGGATATTGCAAAAGGGAATTTTTCCGGCAGGGTAAAAGTCCGCGGCAGAGACGAAATGAGCATTCTCGGTCATGCTTTTAATGCCATGACCGACCGCATTGAAATCATGATAGCGGATCTGAACCGCATCAATGAAGAACTCAGCAGTAAAAATCTGGAACTGGAGGAAAGTGAGGAACGCTACCGCCTTTTGGTGGAAACCATGAATGAGGGGCTGGGGGTGCTGGATGAAAAGAATGTGATGACCTATGTGAATGAAAAAATCTGTATGATGCTCGGATACAGCAGGGAAGAAATTCTCGGTTCGCAGATTTCCCGTTTCTTTGATTCGCAGAACCGGCAGATACATGAAAATGAAATGGGAAAAAGAAAAAAAGGGGAGAGTGCATCCTATGAAATTCAGTGGACGCGGAAAAACGGAGAAGCACTGCCCACAATTATTTCACCGGTTCCCATTTTTGATGCCCGGGGAAATTTCAAAGGCAGTTTCGGTGTGATTACCGACATCCGGAAACTGAAACATACCGAAGAGGCCCTGCGCAAAAGCGAAGAACGCTTCCGATCCCTTTCGGAAAATTCCCCGGATATCATCTTCACCCTGTCGCGGGATCGCCGTTTCACCTATCTGAATCCCGCTTTTGAACTGATACTGGGTTATCAGCGGAAAGATATGATGGGCAGATATTTCAGGGATATTGTCCGGGCCGATGATCGGGAACACTGCCGGCGGCAGCTTCTTCGCATTACCGGAAAAAAAGAAACTGTCCGGGATATGGACATCAGACTGCTGCACCGGGACCGCTCTCTGCGCGTTTTTCATCTGAGCGGTGCCCCCAATATCAATTCCGCGGGGGAAGTGGCAGGCATTGTAGGCATATGCAAGGATATAACAGAACACCGCCGCCTGGAAAAGCAGTTGCAGCAGGCCCTGAAAATGGAAGCCATCGGTACCCTGGCGGGCGGCATTGCCCATGACTTTAATAATCTGCTGACCGGAATTCTGGGCAATGCCTCCCTGATGCTGCTGGATACCGAAGAAACAGATTCCCATTATCAGAAACTGAAATATATTGAAGAATATGCCCGCAGCGGCGCGGGACTGACCCGGCAGCTGCTGGGTTTTGCCCGGGGCGGAAAATATGAGATCCGTGTCACGGATATCAATCAGCTGATTCGCAAAAGTGCGGAAATGTTCGGACGCACACGCAAACAGATACAGATACATTACGAACTGGGAAAAAATATTGCTTATGTGGAGGCGGACAGGGGGCAGCTGGAACAGGTGATGCTGAATATCTATGTCAATGCCTGTCATGCCATGCCCGAAGGGGGCGATATTTTTCTGCGCACGGAAAATATCATTCTGGATGAAACAGACCGTATAAAAAACCGGATGACACAAAACAGCGGGATGCTGCCGCCCGGTTCCTATGCCAGAATTTCTGTAACAGATACCGGCATGGGGATGGATGCCGATGTCTGCAAACGGGTCTTTGAACCTTTTTTCACCACCAAAAAAATGGGACGCGGCACCGGTCTGGGGCTGGCTTCGGCTTACGGTATCATCAAAAATCACGGGGGACACATTCAGGTTTACAGTGAAAAAGGCAAAGGAAGCACTTTTGTTATTCTCCTGCCCTTTTCCCGCAAACATCAGAAGGAAGAGGAAATCCGCAACTGCGCTCCGGCCCGCTCCGGCACCGAAACCCTGCTGCTGGTGGATGATGAGGAAATGATTATCGAGGTGGGGCAGCAGCTGCTGCGGGGGCTGGGATACCGGGTTTTCACCGCGGGAAAGGGGGCAGAGGCGGTTGAAATTTACAGTAAAAGACAGCATGAAATTTCCATGATCATTCTGGATATGATTATGCCCGAAATGAGCGGGGAAAAGGTTTTCGGCCGTTTACAGGAAATCAACCCGGATGTGAAAGTGCTGCTTTCCAGCGGTTACAGTATAGACGGAAAAGCGGCCAGGATTATGGAAAAAGGCTGCCGGGGCTTTATTCAGAAACCCTTCACCCTGAAACAGCTGTCGGAAAAAGTGCGGGAAGTTCTTGAATCCTGAAATATCCGCATCTGTAAATTTTTCGTTTGTGTCCTGCGGTAATTGAAAAAAAACCTTACCGTCCGTTTCTTCATGCACTGATTCCGAAACAGATTACAGAATTTTCAGAATCACCTGCAAAAGCACAGTGAATAAGGATTTTCAATCAGAGCAGGACACCACTGATTTTTCCGGAATGCGCTTTTTTGACAGGGCAGAATTACCGGTTCTTCCGGGCAGACAGTCCGCGCCTGTCAGAAAAAACAGAAAACAGCAGATGGAAAACAGGAGCAAAACATGCCTTTTGTCAGAATGCCCGGTGTGGTGGGAAAAGTATATGTACCCGAAGAACAGCCGCTGGACAAAAAAAAGCACAACTGCAAAGACTGCTTTGCCTGCCAGCACTGCAGTGATGATCGCTGTAATCTGTGCAGGGGAAAAAAAGCCCTGTCAGAAAGAAAGGAAAAAATGAATAATATTAAAGACATTGTTCATGTCTGCATCAAATTTGATATGCTGGGGGAAAAACGCATGGAACAGTTTCTGCGGGAAGGAATCCGGCCCGAAATTGCCATTCATGGCGGGGTACTGGACAGTGTACCTCTTTCGGAATTCCGCCGGATCGCAGAATTATTCCGCTCCCGGGGGCTGGAAATAACCCTGCACGGCCCTTTTATTGATATGTCGCCCGGTTCGGAAGATACACTCATCCGGGCAGCAAGCCGGCAGCGCTTTGAACAGCTGCTGAAACTGATTCCGGTATTTCAGCCCCGCAGTGTGGTCTGCCATGCCGGATATGATGAAAAACGCTACGGCTTTTTCCGGGAAACCTGGCTGGAAAACAGCCTGGCATTCTGGCAGTGGTTCGCAGGCCGTCTGCAGGATGCGGGAACCCGCCTCATGCTGGAAAATGTATATGAACATTATCCGGAAAATATCCGCATTTTATTTGAAAATCTCCAAAAATACGGTGCGGGATTCTGCCTCGACATCGGTCACTGCAAGGTTTTCAGCCGCAGTTCTCTGAAAACCTGGCTGGAATCTCTGGGGACTTTCCTGGGGCAGCTGCATCTGCACGACAATGCGGGCCTGCAGGATGAGCATCTGGCCCCCGGCAAAGGCATTCTGGATTTCCCCTTTCTTTTCCAATGGCTGAAAGAACATAGGGACAGGCCCCCGTTTATCACCATGGAAACCCACAGGGAAGCGGATCTGTACCCGGGCCTGACGTATCTGCAGAAAATATGGCCCTGGGAGCCTCTGTCCTTATGAAAATTATTATTTTTGCCAATGGAAAAATCTGCCCGGGCACTGATTTCCGGCAGTGGATCAGGCAGGAGGATATCATTATTGCCGCGGACGGCGGCGCGGAATACTGCCTGCAAAACAATATCCTGCCCCGGACTGTCATGGGCGATTTTGACTCCCTTTCCCCAACCTCTTTGGAAAAACTCCGGCAGGCCGGGGCAAATATCCGTTCCTACCCGGAACGCAAAGATTACAGTGATCTGGAACTGGCACTCAATGAGGCTGTGAAAAACAGTGCAGAGGAAATCCTTGTATTCGGGGCCTTCGGGGGCAGATGGGATATGAGTCTGGCCAATGCCATGCTCATGGGCAGAGAGGGCATGAAAGAACGGCGCATCCGTTTCATTGACGGCAGGCAGGAAATGAGGCTCCTGTGCGGCGGGGACAGTCTGCACCTGAAAGGAAACAGAGGGGATACAGTTTCCCTGATTCCCCTGCATCCGGGAACAGCGGGGATCAGTCTGCAGGGTTTGGAATATCCCCTGGAAAAGGAAACACTGGCATTCGGCAGCACAAGGGGCATCAGCAATGTGATGTGCGGGCCGGATGCACTGGTGAATCTGGAACAGGGTCTGCTGCTCTGCTGCCATCAGCGGAAAGCAGTTCCGGAATCCGGCCACAGGCATACATCCGCCGGAAAATCCGCAGCCCCTGAAATAAAAACAGAAAAAAGCCCCCGGGTCGGTGTGGGGGTGGCGGTCATCAGAAAAGGGAAAATCCTGCTGGGAAAAAGAAAAGGCTCCCACGGGGCCGGTACATGGCAGTTTCCCGGCGGTCATTTGGAATTCGGTGAAAGTGTGGAGGCATGTGCTGTGCGGGAAGTATGGGAAGAAAGCGGTCTGCGCATTAAACATATCCGCAAAGCAGGTTATACGGATGATTTTTTTGAAACGGAGCAGAAACACTATATCACGGTCTATGTTATTTCCGACCACCATGCAGGGGAAGCGGAAGTAAAAGAGCCGGACAAATGTGAAAAATGGGAATGGTTTTCACCCGATCATCTCCCGGATCCGAAATTTCCGCCTTTCCATAATTTCCTGCGGCAGAATCCGGAATTCTGTAAAAATATTTTGCGGAAATAATGTTCTGTCAGGACTGAAACAGCAGGTTCGCAGCTGAAAAATCCCTTCTTCCCCTCTCCCTGCCATCCTCTGTCGGAGGAGGGAAATTTTTGCTTAAGGCAACAGTATTGCCATGCCCCCTCAAGTGGTGAAAAATGAATAAGTTATGGATTCATCCTCTGATGTAGCATACCTTTTGAGAAAATTGTTTCATGCTGATGATATTCGGTATTTTATTCAGAGAAACCCGGAGTGCGAAAGTTAAGCCGAGCGGTCTTTGGCCCACGCTCCTTCGGAGCGCGGGCGAAAAATAATTTTCGCACTCCTTTACCAAAGACGATGTTACATTACAGGGTAATACTGTAATGTAAAATACCCTTTGAGAAAATTGTTTCATGCTGATTATATATTCGGTATTTTATTCAGAGAAACCCGGAGTGCGAAAGTTAAGCCGAGCGGTCTTTGGCCCCCCAGCGCTCCTTCGGAGCGTGGGCGAAAAATAATTTTCGCACTCCTTTCCCAAAGACAATGTTACATTACAGATTCATCCATAGTTTATCCATAGTTTATTGGGCAGTGAATCATTTCAGATAATCTCCAAATTTTGGAGTTTTCCAAAAAACACAATTTATGATGGCAGACAGTATGCCAATATGCTTTATATTATTATAAAATACTTATATTTAAATAAATATTGAGCACAGGATTTACACAGACGGTTTTGGTGGGTCTGAAAATGTCTGTGTTTATCCTGCAAAAAATGGTAAAGAATATTTATACAGATGTTCATGTGACAAAATTTGTCAGACATAAAACAAAGATTGTCAGTCTGGCATTTTTTTACAGAACTTTAAGTCTGTTTTGGTAGTTTAGATGCTAACAGTCAGATTTTATTGTTAATACAGCAAAACGGGTATTTGGTGAATATTCAATAAAATCAGCAGGTTGAACTTTAAGTTGCCAAAGTGGAATTCATGACTCACAAGAATAATAAATTACCGGTTAATAATTATTTTGAAGCAGATAGTTTATGAGCTTCAGTGACAGAAATTCAGTAATTATGCAAAAGAGGAAAAGCGAATATGGCATATGAATTGCATATGGAAAATACCGTTGATCAGTTTTTGTCCTGCAAAAGCAACTTTCCGGATGAACGGATTTTTCAGGGAAAAAGTTGCGGATGAAGGGACAGGAGTGTTGGAAAAAAATTTTATATTTTAAACAGAACGCAGGAGGAATTGAACTATGAGAACTATGACAAGAAAATTTTTTGCAATTGTGATCGGGCTGGCCCTGGTTTTCAGCGGGGGTTATGCGCTGGCAGACAGCACAAGTGGCACTGCGGACTATTCCGTGACACTGATTTCCGGATGTACGGTTGACACATCGTCAACAGGCACAGATTTCGGAACTTATTTTATCGGAGATCCCGATCTTGTGAGCGCTGCCGCAGGTTCCGTTTCCATCACCTGCGCCAACGGCCTGAACTATTCATGGGGCGTGGACAAAGGCATCAACCCTCCCGGAACCCAGTGGCTCCGTATGCATGACGGTGTTGGCAACTATATTCAGTACAGACTGTTCCAGGGCGGTGTGGAACTTGGCGATATCGGAATGAACGCCATTGATGCCACATATACCGAGAGATGGGCCACCTATACCGACCGTGATGCCACAGGCACCGGAGCAGCCCAGACATACAATCTGAATGCCGATGTTGAGATTTCCGGAGGCACGGTCGCCGGTACTTATACAGACACTGTCACAGTGACGGTTGTATGGCCCTGACAGTTATTGCCAAATCAATTTTTTTCTGATTGCCACTAATACTCTGTCAGTCTTGCATCTGTGAGTTGTAAAAACCGGATTTTTCCATAAAATCAGTTTTTTCTAATCACTTCAACTCATAAAATCAAAGTTGACAAAGCACTGAAACCGTCCGGATATTGAACTCCGGACGGTTTTTTTATGGATAAACATCACGATGCGGTATTTACAAATTTTTCTGTTCATTGTATTCTTTCTGTCCTGTGTTTCTCCCTGTTGCGGCTGTGATCTGCTCAATGCCACCGGAGGCAGTTTTGGCCAAAGTGACGGCGGTCTTGATATTGTAAATATGCAAATCGCGAATCTGCAATTCCGTTGTGAAAAGCAGTTTCGTCTGGGACTGGACGGGGGACAAAACTATTCCGGGGTTCGTCGTTTAGGCGATGGAAAAGGCAATTATATTCCGTATTATCTCTGGCAGGACAGCGGATCCAATTCAGAGTGGGGAAGCAACAAGGTTGATGCCATTACGCCCTATCCTGCGGACCCGTTTTCCGGCAAAGGCAGCGGCGCGTCAGAAACCTTTCCGGTATATGGCACTGCTCTTTCCGCAGGAGACTATCCGCCGGGGATTTATACCGATGTTGTCCGTGCGATCCTTTCCTATACTCCATTCGGATCAAGTGTTCCCTTGGAGACGGATCTGTATATTTCCCTGTCTATTGTGGGAAACTGCACAATGGACCTGCTTGGGCTGGGCGATTTCGGTGAATGGCAGACGGGCTCCCCTGATTTGAAAGGAATCCCATTGGGAATGATAACGGTCAACTGCAATCCGCCGGGCATGGCGTATGCCATTGGAATGGGGGCAGGTCTGCACTTCCGGGGGGGGATGCGCAATATGATCAGCGGAGCTGAGTTCGTACCTTATATTCTCTGTGCGGACAGTGCGGGTTCTTCTCCCTGGGGAGACAGCGGGCTGTCACGTTTTGAGCCGGGATATGCGGAATCCCATCCCGCACCTGCACAGACAGGGGTTTCAACAGGAAAAACCCAGACTTTTATGGTCTGGGGGGATGCCATGATTGGCACATCTCCTTCGGGAGTTTATAAGGATACGGTTTCTGTCACAATTGTCTGGCCCTGATACAGGCCAAAACAGAGGAGGTGCAATGAACATATACAGAAATATCTGCCTGATTCTGATTTTCTTTTTTGCTTCACCTGCCTGGGGAAAGGCAACTCTGGGCATCTGGCCTGTGCGGATCAATCTGACACCGGATCAGAAAATCGGTGAAGTGATTCTCAGAAACAGAGGGGAAAATGAAGTGAAAGTCCAGGTCTATGCCAAGACCTGGGACATGGATGAAAATGGCAAATTCATTGAAACAGACACAGGGGATTTTGTTTTTTTTCCCCGTCTTCTGAGCATTTTGGGCGGAGAAGAGAAAAAGCTCCGTGTTGGTTACAACGGCGATTTCCCTCCGGAAGAAAAACCCTACCGGCTTTATATACAGGAACTGCCGGAAATTCAGACGCAGAAAGAGAAAGAAACAAAGAAAATGGGGGCAGCATTCGATTTTCTTCTGAAACTGAGTGTGCCGGTTTTTGTCAGACCCTCCAATGCCCCTGAACCGCTTAAGGCCGAGATTCTGGAGGTTGAACCTGCGGAAAAAGAATTAAAAATAAAAATTCGCAATTCCGGAATCCGCAACTTTCTGATGAAAAAAATCGAAGTCCGGTGGGAAAATATAAAGGGCAGTGCGGTGAATGAATTCAAAGAGGATTATGTCCAGCGCGTACTGCCCAACCGATCTGTTTTTCTGCGGCTTCCTTTTGATACCGGCCAATGCGGCAAAGCCGGAAAGCTTTTTCTCAAACTTTTTCTGGATGATTCAGACAAATCTCTGCGTCAAACGTTGGATTTGAATCCGGGCTGTACCCTGTCAGACGGCAGTGTCCCCATGATTGCAGAATAAAGCGGTTTCCAACGGCAGATTCTTTTCAGGAAATCACCTGATTTTTTCATAAGGTATACCGCTCATTAAAACATTTCGTTTATCCTGTTTCCGGAACTTCCGGACTCCGAAATCAACTTAATATAATTTAAATCAGCCGCGAATAACACGAATCTGCACAAATTGCACAAACCATAATTCGGGTAATTCGTGCAGTTCGTGGCTGTATCATTAGGGACTCAGAAAAAGATAATTCCCCCGGTTCGCCCCGTCAGCAGAGAATAAACAAAAGTCTGGCATGTCTCTGCCGGACAGTTTCAGAGGGTTTGTTTTTTGCCGAGTACCTTAACTCTTCTGACTCTTCTGAATAATGGTATAATTTCTAAAAATGAATATCCCGCTTCACAGTTCACAGGAACAGACCGGAAACTTATGCTGCTTCGGCGGGATATTCTTTCTGGAAATCGCTTAAACACAATGGCGTATGTCCGTGCATTCCAAAATTCTTTCTCTTTTATAATAAAACTCACCCTTCCTGTCCTGCTCATAGTAAATCCTGCTGCGGCTGAAGATCGGCTGATTCTGAGTGTTATTGTCAACGGACAGGATATGGGGGAGGCATTCATTCATCTCAGGGAAGACGGAGATATGCTTGTTCCTTCTGATTTCTTTTCCCATCTGCACCTGAAGAAAGAACTGTTCACTTCCCTGAATACATCCGATAAAATTTCCCTCAAAAGCCTTTCACATGCCATTTCCTTTGCACCTGATTATGACAATGCGGTTTTGACGATAAAAATTGATCCGCAATGGTATCAGTCCCAACTTATCCGCCCCCCGCCTGCAAAACCGCCGGTCAGGGATACAGTCATAAGACCTGAGCCTTTTTCAGGATTTTTAAATTACAGACTGGAAGGTCAGTATGATGAAAAACAGGGTTTCAATACCTTCAGTATGCCCTGGGAAATCGGTTTTAACCGGGAAAAATGGTTTGGACTCAGCAGTTTCAGATACCGGTACAGGGATGGGAAAAACACGCAGACCCGTCTGATGAGCAGTCTGATTCGGGATGATCCCCCGCGGCTGAACCGGCTGACAATCGGGGATTTCACTCCGCCTGCTACAGTTTTTCTGAGCAGCGGGATTCTCTGCGGCATATCATGGGGAACCCGCTTTTCTCTGGATCGCAGTTTCAAACCCTATCCGGGACTGAATGCGGAAACTGTTTTGGATACACCGGCACGGGCAGAACTTTACAGCAGCGGAAATCTGATCAGAGAATGGGAACTGCTTCCCGGGCCTGTTCGGTTTGAAGAACTCAATGCCTTTACCGGAGGAGATTCTGAACTGCTTCTGCGGGATGTTTTCGGAAAAGAAACAAGGATTGACCTTCCCCGGCTTTTCAGCGGTCGGGAACTGCTGCGCCGGGGCATTCATGAATACAGTTACAATCTGGGATTTCTGAGGGAGGATTTTGGAACAGAAAGCTGGGAATACGGTGAGTTATCCGGCACAGCCTTTCACCGATACGGATTCACTGACCGTTTTTCCGCAGGCATGGGAGCCGCGTTTCACAATGATCTTTTCAATGCAGGTCCCATGTTCGGTTTCCGGCTGGGCAATGACCATCTGATCAGCAGTGAGGCAATGCTGAGTCATAAAAGAGGTGAGCCTGGTTATGCATTTTCAGGTCAGTACACATACCGAAAAGGCAGTTTTGCAGGAGTACTCTCTTTTCTGGGTCTCAGCAGGGATTTTCAGACTCCTCTGCGTTCGGATGAAACCGGGGAGGATTCTGTTCAATCCCCGCAGACTCAGTGGAATCTGACAGCCAGTCAGTCATGGCAGAACCGGGGGGGACTGAGTTTTTCCTTTGTGAGCAATACATACCGGGATCAGGAACAGACCTCTCTGGTGACACTGAGTTATTCAAAAACGCTTTTCAGGCATTTTAATCTGTCTGTAAGCATGAAACAGGGAATTCAGGGCCCCGATGAGCAGGAATTTTTCATCAGTGTTCAGTACAGCCCCCCGGATAAGCGGTTTTATGACAATATAGCATACCGTTACAGGCAGAATGAAGAGGAAAACAGAAAACAGGAACTCTCTGTTCAGAAATTTGCAGGAATGGGAAAAGGTTTCGGATATTCTTTCACGGCATCACTGGAAGGCCAGGAAACAGGCACCGGGGGCAGGGCCGTTTACCGCCACGAAAAGGGAATCGCGGAAGTTTCGCTTCAGCAGATTTCCAAAAAAAACATGAGCGGGAACATAGGCTGGGCAGGCGGCATTGCCATGCTCGGGGGGGACATTTTTTGGGGACGGCCCATCACAGACAGTTTTGCAGTTGCACAGATGGAAGGACTTGACAATGTGCCTGTTTATTTCGGCAGCAGTCTTGCGGGAGAGACAGGCAGAAACGGCTCTCTGATGATACCTGAACTGATTTCCCACACTGAAAACCGCATATCCGTTCGTCCCCGTGATCTGCCTCTGGACTATGAACTGGGGGCAAAGGAGCGCATTGTTGAAATGGCTCAGCGCGGGGGCGTGAGGATAAACTTCAAAGCATTTCGCTTCACAGCAGTGGAAGGAAGTCTGTATGCAGTATCGTCTGAGGGTGTCCGCAAAGCACTGAGCGCGCTGCCCATTGTCTGCAAAGTCAGCGGAGAAATGAGAGAAAGTTTCACAGGTCAGGATGGATATTTTTATCTTGAGAATCTGCCCCCCGGAGAATATGTAATAAATGTCTTTACTGCGGAAGGTGTCTGCAATGCAAAAATTGCCGTGCCTGAAAATGGAGAAATTGTCAATAACCTGGGGGATACAGTCTGTGAACCGGAAAAAAAATGAGGCAAAACAGATAATTGTTTCTTTTTCAAACTTCATCCTGCAACAAGTCCTGGCAAGTAAGTATCTGAATTTATATCATTTCAATAAAAAATACCCAGAATGAACTGCCCGAAATCATTAACTTTCTCAGTATTGTTTTAAAATTGCGGGGATATGACCGCCGGATTTATCGGGAAGTTTTGAACGTATGTTTTTATTCCCGCAACCACTGATACTGAGGGATTCAGAAAAAAATATGTATCCCGCCCATCGCCCGGAAATAAATTTCAGGAGGTTATGCCTTGTCCCCGCGGGATTTTTTATTTTTTCCGTATCCCTCAATTTTCAGGCCCTCCCAATATTTTATTCCAAAATTCTCTCCCTGCCTCATTTTTTCCAAAAAAAACTGGATAAAGATGTCACATTTTTTCACCTGAAGACGACTTTATCTGTACAGGGTTTACGCGGTCTGGATTTTATCCCGGAGCATCCAATCAGATTCCGCAGCCCGAAAAGTTTCCGGAGGAGTGCAAAAATTGTATTTTTGCACGGGGCAACAGGGGGATGCGGCGGTGCAAAAATGCAATTTTTGCACTCCGGGACAGTCGTAAAACCGTACCCGGGGGGAAACTTTTCGATCTGCTGGGATTCTGCTGTGAAAAATATCTGGCAATACCTGAAAATTCTGCTTGACCTTTCTGAGAATTTACAGATAAAAAAGATATGCCATTCCCCTTTTACAGATTCCGCAGCCCGAAAAGTTCCCGGAGGAGTGCAAAAATTATATTTTTGCACGGGGCAACAGGGGGATGCGGCAATGCAAAAATGCAATTTTTGCACTCCGGGACAGTCGTAAAACCGTACCCGGGGGGAAACTTTTCGATCTGCTGAGATTCTGCTGTGAAAAATATCTGGCAATGCCTGAAAATTCTGCCTGACCTTTCTGAGAATTTACAGATAAAAAAGATATGCACATTCCCCTTTTACAGATTCCGCAGCCCGAAAAGTTCCCGGAGGAGTGCAAAAATTATATTTTTGCATGGGCCAACGGAGAGCGGCGGCGGTGCAGAAATACAATTTCTGCACTCCGGGACAGCCGCAAAACCGTATCCGGGGAAAACTTTTCGATCTGCTGGGATTCTGCTGTGAAAAATATCTGGCAATACCTGAAAATTCTGCTTGACCTTTCTGAGAATTTACAGATAAAAATGATATGCCATTCCCCTTTTACAGATTCCGCAGCCCGAAAAGTTCCCGGAGGAGTGCAAAAATTATATTTTTGCATGGAGTGGACGGAAACTGCGACCGTGCAGAAATACAATTTCTGCACTCCGGGACAGCCGCAAAACCGTATCCGGGGAAAACTTTTCGATCTGCTGGGATTCAAACATAAGGAAACTGCCATGACGTATGATTTTTCCGCATTAAAAATTCCGGAACTGACAGTGGATCAGAATGCACTGTTCGGTCCCCGCGCAAATCCCCATTTTGTATCCGTGCTGCTGGATGAATTTGATAAAGAAAAAAGTCCTTTTTACAGCGGTCTGAAACCCTTTGAGGTTCCGGAGCAGGACAAAAAAGAGATTTACAAGGCGCTGGGGGATCATCTGCTTTCGGAATATGAAAAAAACAGACAAAATGATGAAAAAGACAGGCAAAGATGGAAACATTCGGAGCAGCGGGAAGTTGTGGAGACTGCCATCCGTTTTTATCTGCGGATTTCAGGAGAAAAAAAGTTTCCGGATCTGGAACTGCAGATGGGAAAGGCATATCTGCACCGCTCCCGCATCATCAAACCCAAAGGCTTTACCATTCCTGCCAAAAAAGAGGAAAGCCTGAAAAAAGCACGGAAATGTTTTCAGGACTCATCCTCTGCCCTTGCCGTACATTATGAAGCTGTCACAGGTCTGGAAATGGATCGCTGCGATCTGATTTCGGAAAATGAACTTTCGGAAAAAAAACTGACAGAACTTCTCCGCAAGGCTGCAAAAAATGATGTTTCCGGATATGAGGTACAGCAGAAAATCGAATATCTTCAAATCTGTGTGCGTCTGGAGGAACTGAATCGCGGAGAATTCGGGGCAAAATTGCAGGAAATATGCAAAAGACTTCCCGAAGATAAGGCAGAACTGGAAAAACTGAAGGTGATGCTGTACACGGGAATCGAAAAAATGAAAGGTAAAGATATTTCCTCTTGCCGCAATGATCTGCTGGAACGGCTGAAAAAAGCTCCCCTTTCCCATCCCCTGTGGGAAGATACCGTGCGTTTTCTGCGGCATCTGTACCGGATGCGGAAAAATGAATCCGTGGAAAGGATCAGTAGTTTCTGGCCGAAATTTGCCCTTGCACTCTGGGAATGTGCAGAAGATATTTCCCGGCAGATTTCCTCTTTGCACCTGCGCTGGTACTGGTCCCGGCAGCGGGATTTGTATGACCTGGCATTTCTGGCAGCTTTGGAAAATAAGGATTTTCACAAAGCCGCGGAAATTGCCGATTCTGCCAAAAACCGCCCTGCCCTCACCTGGCAGGCTATGGAGAAGATGGGGGAATCCAAAGATAAAGCCGGAAAACAACTGAAAGAATGTATTGAGCAGTATGCCATCGCCCTGTCCGGCGGTTATATTGATATGAAAAAGGGAAAAAATCCGTGCATGGCGCAGGAAACAGAAAAACCGGAAATTCCCCCAAAAACAGACGGAAACACCATTATTGTCCAGTTTTATCTGGTGCATCTCAAAGCAGATGAAAAAATGGATCATCCCAATGATAAAGAAAGGGGATATGCCCTGATCTGTAATGAAACCGGCTGGTCGTATAAAGAAAATAAAGAAAATTACAGATTTGATTTCAATACCATATGGCAATCCTACCTGAAATGGCAGAATGCGTATTTTGATCTGCGCGCAGGTTCCCGATGGGAATCTGCTCCGCTGCTCAAAGACCTCTGCAAAGAAATGGGAAAACAGTTCTCTTTTCTCTTTGACCTTGCGGAAGAAAACAGCAGTAAAAACCTGCTGATTATTCCCCATGATTTTCTGCATCGTGTTCCGGTGCATGGAGCTTTGCAGAGCAATCGTTTTTTGATGAACTGTTTTTCATGCACTTATATGACTGCACTTCATTGTTTCAAAACAGCAGATGAAACCATATCATTCTCTGCCAATCCACCTATTCTGATTCAGTATTTTGATGAATCAAAAGATAAGAATAAAATCGACAGAACCAGTTCTTTTATGAAAAAAGGAAAATTTGATACCGATAAAAGCATTCTTTCTGCCTGCACTGATGATTTCTGTAAGGCATTTGAGCATGATACCTCTTTTTTTGCAATACGTTGTCATGGCGTTGCCGATACTGTAAATCCCTTTTCTTCCGGCTTGATATTAAAAAACAGGCTGTCACTGCTGGAACTTTCCAAACAGCCTGATGAAAATTTTTCTCATAAACGGATAGTTATTGGGGCATGTGAAACGGATTTGATTCCCCCGACAGATTCTCCCCTTGATGAACATATTTCAATTGCGTCCATACTTCTTGGCAAGGGAACAGCAGCGATCATCGGAACCATGTGGGAGGCTTTGGATGACCGGATTATTGATATGCTGCGGGATAAGAACCTGTTTGATTCATTTCAGAATATTTTAAAAAAGAAACTGAAAAATCAGGCTGATCCTGATTCCCGTTTACTGTATGATAACCTTTGTTTCAAATATTACGGCAGAAAGTAAAACAGGAACTCTATGAAATCAAATATGATCCCCTGCATCAATTCTGACTGTTCAGGTGAATCTTCGCAGTGTGCAGACTGTCCCATCAATCAGAAAGGGCTGTGTGAAGTATTCAGGATTTTTGCCAAAAAATACCTGACTTTCAGTTCATCTGAAATTGACAGACAAATTGTTGAAAAAACTGTTGAAAGCATATTTAAACGACTTCCTTCTTTTCGGGGTCGTGAAGGATATATGGAAGGTGCTTTTTACCGTTTCTGTGAACAGGAATATTATAACAGGCGGGCAGATGTTCTGCGTTCAAAGAAAAAGAAATTGAATTTTGAGGATAAAATAATAATACGGGAAGCAAGTCTGGGGGAAGGGCAGGATATAGAAAATTCCGAATTTTCCCTTGCAGATATGGCAGATTATCCAAAATCAGACCGCAAATGGAACAGCAGATATTTCACACAGAAAGAGGAAAATATTGCTGATGAAATTGAAGATATTCTTGAGCAGATGGCATTGGAAGAGGAACCCTGTGCAAAGGATATTCTGGTTTGGCTCGAATATGCCCGAAAGGGATATACGAAGAAAGAACAGGCAAAACTGAAAGGTGTATCCTATGATACTTTCCGGCAAACTCTGAGTCGTTGCTTCAGACGGTTAAAAAGTGAAATAATTGAACGGTTGACTTAGATATTCAGAGCTGTTTGAAAAGTCTTTAAAACCCTGAAAGGGTGAAATATTATAGCCCAGGGCAAAGCCCTGGGGGAACACAACCCGAAATGATTCAGCCCTGAAAGGGCGGATTAGATATTTGTTTTTTGAAATATAATGCGCCCTTTCAGGGCTTATCGTTATTATGTTGCATATTTTCCCAGGGCTTCACCCTGGGCTTTATCAATCCGCCCCTTCGGGGCTTTAAGGGTTTCTCAAATACTCTCACTAAATCATGATATTTGTTCATATCCCTGATGAAAAATTTTTTAGGCAGTTCCATATTTTTAATCACAAATGCAGACAGGAAACTCAATGACTGAAAATACATTATATCCCGGAAGACTTATCAATAATCTTACTGTCAAAGGGGAAAGGGAAGATGCGGAAGGATATATTTTACTATGGGATGATGAAAAAGGAGATACCCATCAATTTTCCATCAAAAAAGCAAACTGCGGTGGAAAAGGAAAATTGAAAAAAGATGATTTGCTGCCCGGCCCCGCGGTTGTTCTGGGTAAAATTGAAAATCGTGCTGATCATGCACCCCTGCCCTGTGAACAGGGTTCCGCAGTTGCTCTGGAAAAAAACGAAAATCTTTATGAAGTTGCGCTGAACAATTATCATGAAAATCTTCGGCATGAATTCTGTTCTCAACTTCCCGACATTCCCTGGAAAGAACTGCTGAAAACAGCATATTCCCCTGATCTGAAATCCAAAAGCAAAATCCGGAATATATCAGGAAACAAATGGGAAGTGCGTCTGCCATCGGCAGTTATGCCGCTTACCGGAAGCCCATATCTCAACTGTATGAAGGGAAAACATTTCTTTTTTCCTGTTGATTTTATGCGGACACGGAGAGGCGTGTACAGACCCCAGGCAGATGATGTGCAATGGCCACTCAGATTTATTTGTGATTTTTCTATAAATCAACGTCTTGGTAAAATGACTAAAAAAGTAAAAATTCTTCTGCATGGCACAATTGATCCGCTTAAACTGCATTTCAATCTGTGGAAACATTTGGCAGAGGATAAACGGGTTGACAGTGAACCGGGATCACGGCGGTACTGGAATCAGTGGAGCGGAGTTCCTGTACCTGAAGATATGGTGAAATGTTTTACAGATAAATGCGTTCCCTATATAAATGCAGACTCAAAAAAAACACGTTGCGATGCGGCATGTGAGAAAGATAATTTTTCAAAAGTAAACAAAGAGTTGCTTAACTTTAACAATATATATCTCTCCAAAGCAGTCACATTTTTCAGAAACCATACGACCTTAGAAGGAGGAAGTAATTGTTTTAAAATTATTAAAGAAGGTAATGATCCGGATATGGTAAATTTTTATATCAACTGTCAGGAAATCAGAAAAAAGGAAAATATGTTTGTTCGTCTGCATTTACGGGGGCATTCTTTCAACTGGCATGAAGCAGAACCATTGATACACCTTCATATCCTTACTTTTTATTTGGGGCCGGATAAAAAAAAGAAACAATCGGAACGATATTCAAATAACAAAACGATATACGGAAAGATACTGAATATAAAGGAAGTGAAATAAAGTGACTACTTATTATAACAATGAGTTTATGTATAACGCAGGTACTGATCTGCTTTTGAATTTGGCAGACTGCATTCTGGAAAAACCGGAGATGGAATCTGAAAAAGAAAGATTCTCCGGTTTCCTTTCCACATGGGAGATATCCGATCTGCTTAAAGAAGCAGAGGAAGGGCTTCCCATGCTGCTGAAAAATGCGGAACAGGCACGGCATTTCTTTATTCAGAATCCTGTTCTTTCCGTAATCAGTGGTGATGAACAGTGGCATCAGGCAAACCGCGCCCTGAATGCCTTTGATCGTGTATTGTTTATATGGGTAGCTGCTTCCCATGTGCTGAAAACCGAATCAGCATCTTTTGTCAATTCTGCGGAAAAAGCATATCAGCAACTGACAGAATGGCTTGTCAGGGGCAATGATTTTTCTTTGCTCCGTCTTGTCCCAATGAACAAATGGCGGAATGAACGGGTGAAAAGAATTCCGGAAGAAAACCGTTTTCTGTATCCCTGGTACACCGGATTGTCGGAAATATCGGATGAAACGATTGATCTGATTTCAGAAAACTGGTCTCTGATTGTTTCGGACGGATATAACGCGCTTTCCTTTGTTCCGGAAGAAAACCGTGCCATTGTATGGGATTATCTCAACCGGGACAATGGACTGAAGTCCGCGCTGGATATGCAGAACCGCTTTGAAAAAGCAATTATCAAAGCACTGGATAAAAGCTGTGCGCTCCGGCTGCTTCATCTTTCTTCGATTCATACCGCAACACGCGTTGCACCCGAAAACTATTCTGCTACGGGTTTGCTCAATATTGCCTATACTGTTTTGACAGACAGGATTGAAAAAAAGGTATCCGGAGATATGCTGATTTCAGCACTGAATTCAGCCGACAGTGAAAAAGCATTTCTGGCAGCTTTTTGCGGCCCGGGTTTGTCCAAATCAAAGCGTCTGGAGATATTCAAAAAAACAGAAAAGCATATCAAAGAAAAAGGCTTTGGCCGTTCGGACAGTCTGTTTGCCACATTTTTCCAGTGGTCAAATCACAGCCTCAGTGATAATATTTTTGCTGGCTTTATGTTTTCGTTCTGGGATCAGTTTAGAGAAAAGGCATATGATTCTATTATCCGTTCAGAATTTTCATTCTTACTGGAACTGCCGTTTGTTTCTTGGTTTTCAGAAAAAGGAGTTCTTTATCAAAGTGGCTATCTGAGCAGTGCAGATAGCAAGAAAGATATTGCTTATATCTGCAAAGAAAACCGTTTCAACATGCCATTGCTTTATGATGAAGACGGATATCCGCTTGTTTTCCAGAAAAGCGAACAGGATGATGATTTCAATAAACTTCTTTCTGCAATGGAAGAATACCATCCTGCTTTTAAAGTCTGCTATAAATCTACAGACAAAGATATGGAATGTACAGATATTGATTACTACTATGCCGAAGATATTCAGGACATGCTGAAAGAACTTCCCCGGCAGAAGTATGAATATATCATTGTCGGAATCTCTTCATCCAAAGATATACTGGAAAAGGCTATGTCCGGCAATAAACCGGAAAACGAGGAAGATTCTTCAAATATTATATGGATTATCTACCGCCCGGAGGAGAAATCATGAAAACCCTGACTGTCACCATTCATTTTCTGGAACCCTTTCGGGTGATCGAATGGCATAAATGGGATGATCGCAACAGCAAACGATTTATGCGCGGCTACAGTTTTGCGCGCTGGCATAACAGTGATGATTCCGATCATCCCTGTAATTCCGGTCGTCCCTATATCACCGGCACGCTGGTGCGCTCTGCTTTTCTCAAATCTGTGGAGCAGTTCCTCTGGATGCACAATGGCATATATAAAGACATGCGCTGCTGTCCCGGTAAATTCAAAGACAGCAAAGCGAAAATATATCATCATCCGGCAAAACCGGAAAAGCTGGAAGCCAAACGCCTTCGCAGGCGGCAGACTCTGAAATGGAATGACCCGGGTGATTGCAGTGAACAGAATCCCTGTCCCCACTGTCTTCTTCTGGGCCGCTTTGATGAGGCCGGGGCCGGAACCGGGGTGGGGAAGAAAAAAGAAGATGAAGAGGTAAAGAAAAAATTTCATGTCAAATTTTCCAATTTTGATGTGCAGATACAGGAAGAAATGCCCCTGGAAGATATGGCAGAAGCCCGCATCATCAACCGGGTGGATCAGGAAGACGGCAAGGCTGAGGATTTTGTGAAAATCTGGGAAATTGATCCGGACATCTGCGGAGATTTCACCGGTCATATCCATCTTTACGGCAAAGCCGATAAAACAGAAGTGCGGGAACTGATTGAAAAAGCCGCAGTTCTCACAGACCGCATAGCCGGGTCTCTGTGTTCTGTCACAATCAGCGAAGAAACACAGAAAAACGAAGGTTTAAAAATACCTTCAGCAGAAAACAGGAACAATGATTTCAACGCATTGGCTGAAAAAATTGAAAAAGCATTTCAGGCCGCAAACAAAACCGTGCATCTGCGTCTTTTTGCCGATGTGATACGGGAAATGAGATGCAGGGATCAAAATGTTCTGCAAAATCTTCCCAAAGGGCATAAAGAACGCGGGGCCAAATCTGCTGACACTTACAAAGCCCATTTCATCTGGGATGAGGTAAAAATTGAGGGGAAAAAACTCCGGAACCGTCTGCCGGAAATGTTTCAGGATTTTGGCATGGAATGGACTGTTTTCTGCCAAAAACTGGGGCAGGCCCTGTATGTTTCTGCAAAAAAATCCGGGCCGGAACAGTTTCCCGCGCCCCGGCCTGTGGGGTCGGCAGAAGGAGTGCATATTTCCGATGATCCCCAGACCGAACTGGAAAAATCAGCGGGAGAAAACACACTGCATGAAATCCTGATCTGCGGACAGTTGACCGCGAAAACTCCCTTTTTCTTCGGATGGAGCAGCGGGGAAGGGGAAGAAAAAAGTGGGGAAGAACAGACCAGTATGCGGGTACTGACAACAAAAGACGGCAGTTTCCGCCTGCCCCGGTCTGTGCTGCGCGGCATTCTGCGCCGGGATCTGAAAACAGTCTTCGGCACCGGATGCCGGGCGGAACTGGGGCATCGTTCCCCCTGCCCGTGTCCGGTCTGCCGTGTCATGCGTCAGATCACAATAAAAGACGACAGCCCTTCCACATTCAAAAATCCGCCCCGTATCCGGCACAGAATCCGGCTGGATCATGCCAGCGGAACCGTCGCGCAGGGCGCGCTGTTTGACATGGAAGTCGGCCCGCGCGGGGTCAGATTCCCCTTTGAACTGCGGCTGCGTTCCCCTGAAGAAAAAATCCCCAAAGAATTGAGAACCGTTCTGCAATGGTGGAGCAATGGCATGGCTTTTCTTTCGGGCGCGGCCGGAACCGGAAAAGGCAGATTTCAACTGGATAATGCCAGATGGCAGGCATGGAATCTGAAAAATGATTTTGAAGACTATAAAAAGCATCTGGGCGGACGGAACCGAGATATAAAACTAAAACCGGAAAACAAACTGCCTCCCGCAACAGCAGATAAATTTCCCTTTAAATCAAAGGAAGTGAAATTTTTCGTATCTACACCTTTTATCACCAGAGATCCCATTGGCAGCCTCATGCTCAAACCTTTTGAAAAAGAATGTAATGAAGAAGCCACAGATGCCATTTGCTACCAGTCTGAATATGTGGATAAAAAGGGAGAGAAACAGGAAGAATATCTGCTCAAAGGCGAATCCTTCCGGGGCATTCTGCGCACGATTATCGGTCGGAAAGAGAATCTGCTGACCCAAAAACATGATGACTGTTCCTGTCTGCTCTGCCGTCTGTTCGGCAATGAACACAAAGCCGGAAAAATCCGGGTGGAAGATCTGCGGATACTTCAGGATACCGGCACAAAACATATTGACCGGGTGGCCATTGACCGTTTTACCGGCGGCGCAAAAGACAAACACAAATTTGACATGCTGCCCCGGCTGGCAAGTCCGGAACATCCTCTCTTCTTTGAAGGGAAAATCTGGATCAGCAGGGATTTGGTACAAAAAGATAAGGATGCCTTAAACCGGGCATTGCAGGATATTCAGAACGGTTTTTATCCCTTTGGCGGTCTGGGCAATATCGGCCTGGGATGGGTAAACTATCTGCGGGAAGATCAGACATCCGGAAAACCGTGTCCGGAACTCTGTCTGACAAAAAACATTCCGGCTCCCTCTCCGGAACCGGACAAAATCTACTGGCCCCATTATTTTCTGCCCTTCGGCCCCAAAGTGAAACGGGAGCAGACACCGCCTTCCCATGCTTTTATGAACGAAAAACTGCACAGCGGAAAACTGCAATGCAGTCTGAAAACCCTGACACCGCTGATTATTCCGGACAGTGAAAATGTGCGGGAAGATGCAGAAAAACCGGAGCATAAGATTTATGATTTCTTTAACCTGAACGGAATACACTGCATCCCCGGTTCCGAAATCCGGGGCATGGTTTCCTCTGTGTATGAAGCCCTCAGCAACTCCTGCCTGCGCATTTTTGATGAAAAAAAGCGGCTGTCGTGGCGGATGGAGGCAGACAGAAAAGTGCTGGAGCAGTTCAAACCCGGTCGGGTGGTAGCAAATGAAAACGGCGGATTCAAAATTAAGGAAATGGATGAAGTCCGTTATCCCTTTTATGACAACTGCAATTATTCTGATAGAAATAAACAGTTGGATTATTTTTTTTCAGAAACTCTGACCTTCACACAAGAGGCTTTGGATGCTTTGAAAAAGGAAGGATTTCCCAATATCATCACTGATGCGTTGGCAGATATGGTCGGTGAGAAATTTAAAAACGGAAAAAAATTTATTTCCGCTGTAAAGGGAAAACTTTTTGCTCATATTGAAAATAAATACGGAACGCTGTATGTAAAAAAAGCGAACGGCTATTTTGTCAATATGACTTTGCTGCCTTCTTTGGAGACTGCCGGACTTCCTGCTGCCATGCTCGCGGGAATCAGAGCTGCCAACAAATGGTATAGCAATGAGAAAGATTTTTATAAGGGGGTCAGAAAAAAGGCCGGAAAAGAAATCACCCTGAATATCGGCCCGATGATACTCTTCTATGCTGAAGAATTTGATAAAAAAGTCCCTTATTATGAGCATCCCACACCTTCGGATCAACGTATTCTTTCTTTGGTAAATGGAAACAGAGCTTTTCTGAAATTGGGCGAAGCAGCACAGTACAAAGTAATCAAGCATATTACGAAAGAACCTGATGAAAAAGTTTCTTATATGTTTGTGGCAACTCCTTCTGCCAATCCTTCCGGGTATGAAGATAAATATGTTCATAAAAAAAGCGTGACCGGTTATCTTAAAATTACCGGGCCGAACAAAGTGGATAAGAAAAGGGAGTTTACTTCAGGACTTCCCCCTGTACCTCGTGATATGAACCGTTTATTGCATAATGTTTATCCATCTTTGGAAAAAATAACAGTCAGATGCGGAGAGAATCAGGAGTATGACTGTATAAGAAAACGTCTTGTTCCTCAATTTATGTGCAGTGAACAGGACAAAGACAATCCTGATGCTGCTTACACTTACACAATGAGCAAGCGATGTGAACGGGTATTTCTGGAAAAGCCGGAACAATTTGATCCCATTCTGAAAAAAATGAAAAAAAATGATCCAATCCATATAAGGGAAAACGCTGTAAAGAAATATGAAATTCTGGTGCAGGAATACCGTGAAAATGCAAAGCAGTATAAAACACCGGAAGCATTTCAGACAATCATCTTCAACGATACACTTACCGAAGGCGATCTTGTTTACTTCAGGGAAGAAAACGGACAGGCAGTTGAACTGATCCCCGTCCGCATCTCCCGGAAAGTGGATGATATGCTGCTGGCCCAGCGACTGCCGGATGACCGGCGGCCCTGTGTGCGGGAAATTCTGAATGAAAACCATGCGGAAAAAATCAAAGCCCAGGGCATCAAAGAAATCTTCCAGCACCATCCGGAAGGGCTTTGCCCTGGCTGCGCTCTTTTTGGAACCGGATTTTACAAAAGTCGGGTTTCCTTCGGATTTGCCTTTCCCCTGTCTGAAAATCCGTCTTTCCTCAATGGCGGAAACCCTGTCACCCTTCCCCTGCTGGAACGTCCCCGGCCCACCTGGTCCATCCCCGGAAAAGCGGACAATGCCGAAAAAAAGACACAGGTTCCGGGACGCAAATTCTATGTGCATCATCAGGGATGGAAGAAGGTGGCGGAAAATTCCCCCAATGAACCCAAAACCGAAAACAACCGCTCCGTGCAGGTGATGGACAAAGAACAGGAATTTCAGTTTGAAATCCGCTTTGAAAACCTGCGGGACTGGGAACTGGGGTTGCTCATATACAGCCTGCAACTGGAAAAGGGTCTGGCCCACAAGCTCGGCATGGGACGGCCGCTGGGCTTCGGCAGTGTGGAAATTCAGGTAACAGGGATTGCCGGTGATTCGGAAATTTCTGCGGACGAACTATCTGAAAAATTGGAAAAAATCTCTGAAAAAGCGGACAAAAAACTCAGGGAACTATGGAAAGCCGAACCGGAAGAAGCAGAAGCGGAAAAAAATCCGGAAAAACTGTTTGCCCTTCTCCGTTATGTTGAAAATGAAAATATCAGGGTGCGGTATCCGGCCCTGAAAAAAGAGGATTCCGAAGAAAAGGACAAACCCGGTTATATGGAACTCAAAGATGGTAAATTCAAAGAGGACAAACGGCAGGAGGAACTGAAAACACCGTGGTCATACTGGTATAAAAAATCAAAATCCTAATGGAATGCGAAAAATAAGGCCGAAGAAAAAATTACAGAAACAAGGGAGCGATTATGCAGACAGAATGTGTAAAACATATAGCGCAGCATTTGGTGGATGAACTGCCGGAAAAGGCAACATGGGATGATCTGATGGAAAAAATATATGTCCGTCAGGCCATTGAGGCAGGATTAAAAGACAGCGAGGCAGGCAGAACAGTTGATGTAAGAGAGGTCAGAAAGAGACTGGGTTTGTCAGAATGAAGGTTAAGTGGACGGAAAATGCGATTGAAAATCTGACAGGCATATACGAATATATTGCGATCAACTCAAAGACATATGCCAAACGGACGGTTGACAGAATTACCAGACGATCTGAACAGATTGCCGATCATCCCTGCTCCGGCAGAAAGGTTCCTGAGTATAATGCAGAAGATATTCGTGAAATAATTGAAAAGCCTTACAGACTTATATACCGGATAAAACAGGATCAGATTGATGTATTGGCGGTTATTCACGGTGCCCGGATGCTGACAGATGATTTTTTGGAAGGGTATTGAATATTATTCAGGGAATTTTTCCAAAAACTCCCCCAATCTCCGGTTCAGGTTTTTGTCTGTCATGGAATCCCCGAATGTGAGCAGGTAATCCTGCATATTGGCGGTTTCATCTATGCTGCGCCGGGCCTGGTTCCGGGCTATGCGGATCATCTGCTGTGCGGTTTTTACAGTTTCGGCCAGATGGATAATGCTCAGCACCGCATCGGCCGCGGCCAGGGCCGGAACCGGGTTTTTACGCATGATTTGGATGAATTTCATGGAATTCCCTTTTTTGGTAGTGGGGCAAATCTGTTGATGAAACAAATTGACTCGTTCCCAGGCAGAGCCTGGGAACGAGTTGGCCCTCCGGCCTTTATTTTCGCACTCCGTTTATCTGAAACGGGAAAAAAATGCCTCATCGCATTTTTCCCGCATTTCCGCGGACATTTTTTCATCAAACTGCATCCGGTAGGCAAATATCTGTTCTGCTTCCTCCATACGGTCCAGATGGCTCTGATGACGGATATTTTCTTCCAGGGCCATTGTTTCCCTGTGCTGGGCCTCCTGCACGCAAAAGACCGCTGTTTCCACCACTTTCAGCATAATATTGAGCCGGGCCGATTTTTCCATGCACTCCATCTGCACGCGCATGGTTTTGCGGCGATCCGCACCTGTGGCCAGGTTTGTGATGATGTCCATTCCGCCTTTGCCAGCCAGTACCGGTAATAAACGATTCATTTTTTTCTCCTTTATTATATCTCTTTCAGTTCCAG
>JAABRU010000221.1 GCA_011390755.1 Desulfobacteraceae bacterium
ATTAGTGTCCTGCCCTTATTGAAAAGCCTTATCCGCCGGGCTTTTGCAAATGATTCAGAAAATTATCCGATCCGTTTCAGAATCAGTGCATTAACAGACGGACGCAGGGTCTTTTCAATTATCACAGGACACAATCGAAAACCTCCGAAACCGATTTTTGGAACCGGTGAAAACAGGGGTTCAGAATACCGAAAGACAGGTTTTCGGATAGGCTCTAACCTGCGTTATTCATAAATTCCGGCAGTCGCCCGAAAATAAGGCAAATGCTGAATACCGGCTTTACCCCCGGCTTTCAGCCAAAGCGTTTTGATTCGGAGACTTGTTCAGGTTTATGAATAATACAGGCTAAGAACTGCGGCAAAACCCTCATTGGAATGTCAGATGCCGGATACTGCCAAACTTTCAGTTTGGCGCTCCTGTATCGTCAAGGTTAAAAGGACGGTTATCCGGAACATCTGCTTAAACTCTGTGGGAGCGTATGCAATACGCCCTTACATAAATGGTTTACCCCGCCATTTCAACGTTGACAGAACACTACTCCATTCTGTGAATCTTGAGCATATTGCTCTGGTTTTTGGCCGGAATGGGCGAACCGTAGGTGATGGCCACCAAATCCCCTATCTGGACATATCCTCTTTTGAGCAGTTCATCATTCAGACCTTCGATGAGTCCTTCAGTGTATTCATATACCGGAAAGGGAATAGGAGTGATGCCCCATAAAAGCCCCATACGCCGCACGACTTCCGCATGGGGACAGAAAGCAAAAATATCGGTATGGGGTCGCAGTTTGGAAATCAGATTGGCCGTGCGGCCGGTCTGGGTATAAACCACAATGGCCCGGATGCCGATATCCCCTGTTGCCGCCGCCGCCAGGTGGGCCGTGGTGATTTCTTTCCCCTGCATATCATCGGAAAAAGAAGAGGAAAATTTGGTATAGGCATCGGTAAAGGGTTCGGCTTCCCGGATAATACTGCGCATCATATGCACGGCCTCGGCAGGATATTTTCCTGTGGAGGTTTCGCCCGACAGCATCACCACATCTGTTCCGTCATAAATGGCATTGGCAATATCCGTGGTTTCCGCGCGGGTGGGGGTCGTGGTTTCCATCATGGATTCCAGCATCTGGGTGGCTGTAATAACCGGAATGCCCCGGCGGTTGGCCGCAGCAATAATTTTTTTCTGAATCACCGGTATCTGCTCCACAGGGATTTCAATGCCCAGATCGCCCCGTGCCACCATGACCGCATCGGTTTCGTCAATAATATTTTCCAGATTCTCCACGGCCAGGGGCCGTTCCAGTTTGGCAATGACAGGAATTCTGCGCCCCAGTTTGTCCATTTCCGATTTCAGCAGACGGATATCTTCGCCGGACTGCACAAAAGACAGGGCCACATAATCAAATCCCATTTCCATGCCGAAATGCAAATCCGCCAGGTCTTTTTCCGAAAGGGGGGAAAGGGTGGTTTTTGTGCAGGGCAGGTTCATACCTTTTTTATCTTCCAAAAGACCGCCGACCAGTACGCGGCATTTGACTTTTTTGCTGTTTTTGTCTGTAACCCGGAGCACAATCTTTCCGTCATTGAGCAGGACAGGTTCTTCTGCCCCCACATCTTCGCACAGGGGAGGATAACTTACAAAAATGGTGCTGTTTCCGGCTTCGGCCTCATCCGCAGTCAGAAATACCGTGTCCCCGTCTTCCAGTCGGACAGGCCCCGGCAGACTTACGCGGATTTTAGGCCCCTGCAAATCCTGGATCAGGGGGGCCTGCCAGCCTTTTTCCCGCGCGGCTTTGCGGGCCGTGCGGTAGAGTTCCCGATGCTGTTCATAGGTTCCGTGACTGAAATTAAAACGGAAGGCATTGGCCCCGTTTTCAATCAGGCGGATCATCATTTCTTTGGATGAGGAAGAAGGGCCGAGAGTGACCAGTATTTTGGCTTTGCGCATTTTTTACCTCCGTTTCCGGGACAAATGGATTCATTTCTGTACACAGCATGTATTTTATATTAAAATTGATGAATCGGTAAAAAGTCCAAATTTCAAAAATTGCTGTTAATCAATAGTTCGGTAAAAAATTTCGGTTTTAATAATTTCAGAAGGTTATAAATCCCTGTCTGAAAATTTGCATGTAATGATTTCAGAAAGTTACATTTTTACAGCCCGGAAATCAGAAATATTACCGAACCATTGGTTAATAAAATCAGCAGATTAATACCTAAATTGAGCGATTCTCAGACCTGAAAATGATTTCCGGCCGGAAATATCAGGGGTTCAGCGGTTCCCGCCTTTTCACCCGTTGGGTGAAAAGCGTAAAACAGGCAAAGTTCCGGTTATCGGACATCCAGCCGGTTTATCTGAAAAAAACCGCTCAATTTAGGTAATATATATCAAAACCTGATTTTCCGACTTTTTACAAGATCGTCAAAATTTACAATTACTATGCTGTGGATGAATCAATAAGTCAAACTTTTTTCGGGAATCCCCATGAAAAAGGGTAAACGGTGAAGGGTGAATGAATAAGCTATGGATTTATCCATAGTGTATTTTGGGAGGATACAAATTTTATGGATAATATCGGAGTAATACATGGAAGATTTCAGGTGCTTCACCTGGATCATCTCAAATATCTGCTGGCCGGAAAAGAGCTGTGCCGTCATCTGGTGGTGGGAATTACCAACCCGGACCCTTTTCTGACCCGCGCAGAAGAGGCCGACCCGGATCGCAGTGATCCCCTGGCCAATCCCCTGAACTATTTTGAACGCTATCAGATGGTGAAAGCTGTGCTTCGGGAAGCCGGACTGGATTTCAGGGAATTTTCCGTCGTTCCCCTTCCCATCAATATGCCGGAGCGGTATCAGTATTATGTGCCTGCGGATGCCGTCTTTTTTCTTTCTGTTTATGATGACTGGGGACGGCGCAAACTTCGCTATTTTCAGAAAATGGGACTGAAAACCCATGTGCTGTGGGAAGTTTCTCCGGAAGAAAAAGGGATCAGCGGAAGGGAAGTACGGGAACGGATGCGCGGGGGGCAGCCCTGGCAGCATATGGTTCCCCCCTGCGTCAGTCTGCTGATGGAAAAATGGAGAATTCCGGAACGTCTGAAGCAGCTTTTCCAAAATACGGAGCGGGCATAAAATTTGGTAGTGCTTAAGATGTAGTGAATTTTGCCAATCCCGGAGCAGTCTCAGAATTATAATGATGAATAAAATTCCAAATAGCCCCGATGTGGTTTTCCAACTTCTTTGAAAAAGACAACCCCGGTGCCGGTGCGATCTCTGCGCCCCGCATATAAACCGGCAATTTCTCCTGAATATTAGTTTTCATTCCGACGAATGACCACATTTCATCACATTCTGCCGCCAGACGGCCTTTTTTTTACGATATCAATTTCTTTGTCTGCATCTTCATATTTTTTGCTGATATATTTTTGCAGCCGGGGTTCCGAAATTCCGGTCACCCTTGAAATTCCGGATATGGGGATTTTTATTGGCATGATTTTATTCATAAAATTTGGCATCATCTTTAATCAGATTTCCGTTTGCGTCATATACAAAAGTCTCCCCGCCAAAAATAGCGAAAGGGAACAGGAAAACAGACAATATACAGTCTAAAATGTCTCATATCTGTATCGCTTCTTCCATAACTGTTTTGCGCAGTTCTTCCCGCAGACCTTTTGCGGATATCACATCCACTTTTCGGGACAGAATATTTTCCAGAAAACCAGCAAGACCTGTCAGATCGAACAAATCTGCATCGTTGTCAAAAACTGTCAGCAGATCAATATCACTGTCCGGCTTTTCCTCGCCCCGAACAAAAGAACCGAAAACAGCCATTTCCTTAACCCGGTAACGCTCCCGAATCAGGGGCTTAACCTCTGCTATGGCATCAATGACTGCATCCAGGTGAATGGTATTCTTTTTCAGCATCGAATCAATTCCTTGTCACTGCTTCATAATAAAACAAAGTGCATAATAGGGCGGCATAATATTCAAAGAAGTGCTGCCACCGCTGACGGTAGTTCCGGAAAAAGTATGTCTGTGATCAGCCTGTGAATCGGATGTATCATCATAGTTATTCGGTATTCTCTGAAATTCATAGTCACTTCTGCCGCTGGTTTTACCCGAAAAGCTATGATTGTGGGAAATATTTTTTGTCTCGCTTCCGTCTTTTACCCCGACCGTAAATATAGCATAAGCAAAAACCTACAGCGGAGCAGATACAGAGGGAAAAAAGCAACTTGAAAGCATTGCAGGAACAGAAGCAGGATAAAAATGATTATAATATATGAACCATAAATGCAAGAAAAAATACGGAAAGCGGGATAATCATAATATCGGAGGGAAAAGGGACAGGTGGGGGATAGGACGCAAAGCCGTTAAGGGGCGGATACTTTTTAGTCTCCCTTTGAAAAAGGGGAATTCAGGCTTCAGCATGAGACTTCGGCGTGAGCTCAGTCGAACAGGGATTTCAAGCGGTTGACAAAAATCCCCCCTGCCCCCCTTTTTCAAGGGGGGGGAGAAAAACCTCACGTCAACAGTATTGCCCTCAGGAGCGGGGAGTCTTAAGTCAATGACATTTGGCTCCTTACACTTCCAGTATAACCTTCAGTTTTCCCAGCATATCTTTTTCCGATTCCGCCACATTGCCGTCCGAACCGGCGAAATCCACGGCCAGTTCATAGGCTTTTTTGCGGTCCTCCGGATTGGGAAGAAGTTTGGGCAGGGCCATGAGTGCTCGGTTTTCATCGGTCTGAAGAATACGGGACTGCTCTCTGGCTATTTTTTTGAGACTGTTTGCGGATATGTTTTTAAAACGTTCATGACTTTTCACCAGTTTTCTGCTCAGATCAAATTCCCTTTCATCCCAGATTTTATCGGCCCCGATCATTGCCCGGCCCACACGGACCATGGCTTCCACAAAACCGCCTTTTTCCATGCGATCCATCCAGCGGATGGTATCCGCGCGGATGGCTTCTTCCCGGTCTGTTTCTTCTTTTTCCACAATGCTTTCCTCAATCTCTTTGGCAGAAAACAGTGCCCTGATCACCGGATTGCCGTAAATGCTTTTGAAAATAAATTCCTGCCGTGCATCCCGTATATCACGGTATCCGTTCAGAAAGGCAATAACGGAATCGGACACACACTGCTGCACGGTAAGAAAAGGATTGTCTTTTTCAACGGGTTTGCGATTTTCTTTTACCCATTCGGCCATGCTTTTTACCGGCAGCATAAAGGGGTTTTCATCGGAAAAGATATAGCGGGAAAAGCGCATGGGATGCAGTTCTTTCACCATCTTTGCAGTCTGCTCTGTAGTGAAAAAACGTACCCAGGGGGCCAGGGTGTGCAGATAAATCTTGTTATTGAGTTCGGAAACCACGGCCACGGGTTTAAATTCCTCCTCATTTTCAAAACCGTCATCCATGGCCAGAATATCCGAAATATCCCGCTCCACGTAATGCACATAATAATCCGGCACATGCAGTTCGTGATCCCCTTCATCTATTACCCGCTCTTTTTCTTCAATCACCATTTCATAGAGTCCGGGCGGCAGAAAATCCAGTCTGTCAATATTTTCAATAATTTCCTTATGCTCTTTTTTGGCCACACTGCCGGAGACAAAAATCCCCAGGTGCCCGATATTTTCATGCACCCGGTACACAATCACCTGGCCGTGGCGGCGGATTTCATCCACGGATTTATATACTTTGGCAATCCAGTTGAGTGCCTGCTGGGGCGGGGTGATATTGTCACCGCCCGATGCAAAGACCATGATGGGATCATCCAGGTTTTTCAGATCAATGGTCTTGCCTTTGTCCATTTCAATACGGCCGTTTTCCAGGCGGTTGCCCACAAAAAGATTTTTGAGAATAAAGTGAATTTCCTCCGCATTCATCATAAAATAACTGTTCCACCATTTCTCAAAATTCAGAAAACGTTCTTCCTCCTTATCCGCATTGGCCCATACATTATACTGCTTGGTCCAGTAGGTGTTGGCCGGGTTCAGGTCTTCAAAATTCATGACCAGGTTGGCCCCGTCAAATCTGCCTTTGCCCAGATCACAGAGCAGGGAGGTCAGCCAGATGCCGCCGTAAATGCCGCCGCGGTAACGCATGGGGTTTTTGCCGTCCACACCGGCCCAGTAGGAAAGAGGGGAACCGTTGAGAACCAGAGGCCCGGTAACATCGGGACGGTCTGCGGAAAGCAGGGCCACGGCCCATCCGGCCTGGCAGTTTCCGATAACCGCCGGTTCCGGTGCCCCGGGATGACGCTTTCTGACTTCCTCAATAAAGCGGGTCTGCGCTGCTTTCACGTCATCATAGGTCTGCCCTTCTTCAGGGTCCGGATAAAAGAGGATGAAATAGACCGGATGCCCCTGCTTGAGCGCCATGCCGATTTCCGAATCCCGTTTGGATCCGCCGATGCCGGGGCCGTGCCCGGCTCTGGGATCAATGATGACAACGGGCCGGTTTCCCGGATCGATCGTAATCCCTTTTTCCGGAATAATGCGCGCCAGATCGTGATTGACAGGACGCTCCAGGGAACGGCCGTCCATAATAATTTCATAATCAAAGGTCAGCACCGGCGGCTGTCCCTTTTTCACAATCTCCAGGTAATCATTCCCCCTTTTACGGAGGATATCCATAAAAAGAACAGTCCGCTGCGCTGCGTCTGTCCAGTAGTTTACTGCATCTTCTGCCAGTTTGAGGAAACCGGTGGGATCCGGTATGTTTTTTTCATTTGCCATCTTTTCTTACCCCTTTTCTGAAAAATTGTTTGCTGTACAAAAGCGGAATATCCCTTTCACTCTCCCGAAAAATACAGTGGTAATATATGCTGTACCGGTTCAACTGTGAAAAGATATTTCCGGCAGTCTCTCATTGGTGCCGGACGGAAAACTGTATACATTCTCTCTCCGAATTGTTTTTAATCTCATATATTAATCATCCGCAAATTATTTTTCAAGAATAAAGTGCTCTAAAGATCAGCAATGGATAATCGTCCGGAAATATTTCGCAAAGACTTCCGAAAGCGGCGCGGGCAGGCATATATACTGCGCAAAACACTTTCTTCTGCCGCAGATGATGATATAATAAAAAATATCATTTTTCATTTGACACTTTCCGAATATTTCCTGTATTTTCCGCATGGAATTCTCCGGATTTCCGGAAAATATGATCTGAAAATCTGTAAACGAGGTATCTTTCATGAACGTGATTATCTGCGGTGCAGGGCGATATACCCGGCATCTGCTGGGACGGCTGGGGGAACGCTGGCGACTGACCCTGGTGGATATTTCAGAAGAAAGTCTGAGAAATCTGGCCCAGAAATATCCGACAGTTGTCAAAGTTATGGTCGGGGATGCATCCAGTCCCGTGATTCTGGAGAGCGCGGCCGCGGATTCTGCCGATTATATTCTCGCACTGACAGACAATGACAGGGTGAATCTGGCGGTTGCCGCATTTGCCAGAGAGAAAAATGTGCCGCATATCCTCTCTCTGGTGCATGATTATGAATTTGAGAAAAAATTCCGGAAACTGGATGTATATACCATATTCCCCGGCAATATGGTCGGCGGATTTCTCTATCATTATCTCCAGGATCCGCGCATCCATGTTCTTCCCGTGGCCTTAGGATACGGGGAGATGGTGGAATTTGAGGTGACAAAGGACAACTGGGTTATCGGAATGCCCCTCAGTGTGCTCAGCAGTCCGGACTGGCGCATGGCCGCCGTGTTCAGGGAGGGGGAAATTATTCTTCCGGAGGAGGAAAGCATTCTGGAAGAAGGAGACCGCCTGATTCTGATAGGAAAAAGAAATTTTTTCCGTTCGGTATGTTCTGTGCTGGCCTGTGCCAATATGCCCTTTCCCATGTCCTGGGGCAGAAACGCGCTGATCATCTTCAACAGTCGCAAAGAAGAGGAAATCATATCGCATTTGGAAGAATCCATGTATATGATTCACAACAGCCGTATTCATGAGATTGTGCTGCTCTGCCATGAGGATACCCCCGATCCTTCCCCTTTCTTTGAAAAATGGAAGGGACAACGTGAAATCCGCGTACTGCGCACGGAAAAAAAATCGGCTGATGAAATTGCCGGGATCTGCCGGGATGAAAATATCGGGATTGTTTTTGTCCGTCCCCTGGAAAAATCTTTTCTGAAATCCCTGACCCGGCCCGAAACCATAACCCTGGCCCACAGTCTGCCCTGCCCCATGCTGATTACCCGGAAAAGCTTTCCTGTTGAAAAAATACTGGTTCCCTTCAATGCGACCCTGATGTCCGAACGGGCACTGGAAACAGCTATGGAACTGACGGAAATTTTCAACGCTTCCGCTGATGCGGTGGTTGTGGAGGAACCGGATTTTATCCATAACCGTGACAGCATATCTGCTGAAAGTCTTTTTAGGAAAGTGCGGGAACTGAGTCATATTCATAAAACCAGGATCGGCGAAATCGTCCGCCAGGGAAACCCGGTAAAAGAACTTTCGGAACTGTCTGCGGATTATCAGCTCATGGTGGTCGGCAGCACTTCCAGGGAAAAAGAATTTCTCACTCCCCATGTGGGCGAACTGCTGACAGAACGTTCCCTCTGTTCCGTGCTGGTGATTGCAGGGGAAGGATAAAAAAGGAAAGCATGACAGATACAATCATCCGGAGACAGAAAAAGCAATGATGAACTCCGACCGTCAGTACACCCTGCTCCTGGTTTCCGTGGCCCTGCTCATTCTCCCCGGTATCAGCGCCCTGTTCCGCATTCCCTCTGTGGTAAGTGAGATTCTTTTCGGTGTCATCATGGGAAAAAGCGTTCTGAATCTGGAAGTCAGCGGAGACTGGCTGCCCTTCCTGGCCCATCTGGGATTTCTGCTGCTTATGTTCCGTGCGGGAATGGAAATTGATTTCCGTATTCTGGGGAAGCAGAGCCGGGGACAGATTGTTTTCCAACTCCTTTTTTTCACCCTGACCATCAGTCTGTCCTTTCTGGCAGCACTTATACTGGACTGCGGCGTTTTCATGACCCTTGTACTCTCGACCACATCCCTGGGTCTGGTCATGCCGACCCTGAAAGAATCCGGTCTGAGCAAAAGCGATCTGGGGCAGAGCATTCTCATGGCCGCAACCCTGGCCGATTTTCTGACTCTGCTGGGAATTACCTTTTATATTCTCTATATTGAAAACGGATTCACCCTGAAATTTTTCCGCCCCTTTCCGCTTTTTATCGGTTTCGGGATTCTCCTGCGGCTGGGACGGGTCTGGGCCTGGTGGCATCCCCGGCAGGCCGAAACAATTCTGGGACTGCGGGAAGATTCACAGGAAATCGGGGTGCGTTTTTCCATTGCTCTGCTTTTTCTCTTTGTGGGGCTTTCGGAACTGGCGCATCTGGAACCGGTGCTGGGAGCCTTTATGGGCGGCAGTCTGCTTTCCTATGTGTTCCGGGAAAAAAACCTGCTGGAAAACAAACTTTCGGCCCTGGGCTTCGGATTTTTTATCCCCTTTTTCTTTATCCATGTGGGAATGCAGTTTGATCTTTCCAATATTCTCCGTCCCGGTCAGCTGCTTTTTACCCTGAAACTGCTGCTGTTTGCCCTGGCCGTGAAAATCCTTCCTTCTTTTCTGCTGCTGTTTCAGGGAAAAAAACTCCGGCAGGTTTTTCAGACCGGTTTCCTGCTTTCCTCCCGGCTCAGCCTTATCATTGCAGCGGCCGCCATCGGTGTGCAGAACGGTCTGCTTTCCGAAAACCTGAAAGATGCCATTGTTTTCCTCGCGCTTATCAGCTGTTTCCTCGGTCCGACTTTGTTCAAACTCAGCAGCGGAAGCAGAAAAAGGGAAGAAACCTGAAACGTACATGAGAAAAAAAAGCAGACAAAAAAGACCGGCAGCACCGGAACGCAGGGAAGCCCTGGACTGCATACCCCTCAGACATCCGGACATCCGGGAAGAAATACTGGAAAACGGGGATATTCTGATTTTCTATCCCCTGCGGATGAAAGCATGGATTTCCAAAATTTTGGGGAAATTGGGAAAAATTCCCCCGAAGCCGCCGCTTGGAAAACTGCAGTTGGATGAACTGGGCAGCGCGGTCTGGCAGCAGATTAACGGCCGGCAGAGTGTCCGGCAGATTATCCGGGAATTTACCCGCCAGTATCAGCTGCATCCCAAAGAAGCCGAAGTATCTGTTACCCTTTTTCTCCGCAGTCTGGGAAAAAGA
>JAABRU010000222.1 GCA_011390755.1 Desulfobacteraceae bacterium
GCGTCTTTGCGGTGAAAACCTTATTTCCGATAATGTTTGATATAACCCGTCAGATAAATGTTGACAGAACAGTAGTAGGATTTCTGAAAGTCAATACTGATTAAAAATGCAGCACCAGGGACGTATAGACCGTGTGCTCGGAAACATCTGTGGAAAATCCCCGGTTTTCCAGCATATACGCGGATGTATCATTCCCGAAGCGGTACTGGTAGGCCAGATCCATGTGAATCTGTTTGTAAGCGATGCCCGAACCGAAACTGAAACCGTAAAAATCATCAGGACTGCCGGGAGCCGGGGCAGGGTCGTAGAAAATGCCCGCGCAGAGGGGAATGATGAACTGTTCGGTGGTGATAAGATATTCGGCTCCCATCCGCACCTGCATCGTGGCATCAATATCCGATAGGCTGATTTCATTTCCGGTGATCGGTGACGTTTTTTTTCCTTTTTCATCCTCCAGCACAAAATCATCCCACTGGGTACGGTAAATATCTGCGGAAATCATCAGATTCGGAGAAAAGCGGTATGCCAGCCCGATACCGTAGGACATGGGCATTTCCAGGGTCTGCTTTTCCTGCTGTTCCGGATAAATTTCGTCCGGAGAGGGCTGTGTATCGGCATAGTACGGTACGGAGGAATAGAAACCGGAATAATCCAGATCCGCATCAAAAGGGGTTTTCAGTACGGCTCCCAGGCGCAGGGCATTGCTGATCTCCCAGAGAAATCCGATATTGGCATTGATTCCGCTGAAACTGTATTTTTCTGTGTTCAGAGAGCGGGAATAGAATTTCTCACCGAAAAACAGCCCCTCCCCCTGTTGCAGGGTTTTCTGCTCCCATTCATTGGGGCTGAGATCATCATCCCAGAGATTCAGTGTTAGCCCGACAGAAAGACGGGGGGTAATCTGCACGGCACAGGCCAGTCCCACCGCGGACAGTTCCCCTTCCTGCCGGTGCTGAAAGGAATCTTCCACAAACAAATCTGTGTCTTCCGTATTCAGGCGGAAATCCCATTCACGGTGAAAATCATACAGTCGCTGGTAATTCAGGGAAAGCACCATATTCCGTCCCCATGCGGAAAAGGGATAGACCGCACTGAGGTAGTTGACGGCCCCTTTGGATACACTTTCCTCTCCGTTTCCTTCGGGAGTCAGGGAAAAAGAATTGTCCTCTGAACGGTGAAAGGCTTCATACACGATGGAGATTTCCGGTTTTTCCAGTTGCACCAGACCGGCCGGATTCCATGAGGCTGCGGTCGCGTCATCGGCCACGGCCATAAAAGCGCCGCCCATGCCCAAAGCCCTGGCACCGGAGCCGACGGGGTTGAAAGAGGAGGGAATTTCCACCCGCTGAGTTTCTTCCCCCGCATAAATCCCGGAAGGAAGAATTACAGACAGGGAAACAATTAGCATGAAAGAAAATATCCGTCTGAATTTATTTGCTGACAAAATGACCTCCGATTTTCAGTTTTTCCGGGCGGCTTCCGTCCGGCAGGCTGGCAAGGGAGACTCCGGGAATCCGGGGATGAAAATCCCATACCCGGCCGCTTCCCAGTTCGATTGTATCCGCGCCCAGTTCCTCTCCGGTGGCCGGGTTGACAAGGGGCGGCCCTTCTTCAAAAAAGATCAGGGGCATTCCTTTTTTCATCCGCTGTTCTCTGCCCCGGTTGATAAGAATTTTATCATCCCGGATTTCAATGATTTCGCCTTCCAGCAGGGGAAGTTCCTCACAGAGTTTCAGCACAAGGCCGCGGGAAAGGTTTCGGATGCCTTCCTCATCCGTATTTTCACCATATACATCCTGAGCGGTCAGCAGCAGGGAATCCGAAACGCCCACCAGTTCCGCAAACATCTGGAAGGAATCGGGACGGCTGATAATCTCTCCCCGCAGGAGAAATTCCGCTCCGGTTTCTTTTGCCTTCTGCATGGCATTTTCCTGATCTTCCGGAATCCGGATATCAAAGCGTTCACTTTGCAGAAGCCGGTTCCGGAACAGGCTTTCCGCCCCGTAATCTGTCTCTCCCTTCAGGCTGAATCCGGACAGGGCAAGGGACATGCGGGAGGAACTTTGGTAAATCCGGGGAATTTGCCGGAGAATCCGGATCTGCTTCCGGCTTTTGTTTCCCAACTGGTCTGTCCCTTCCAGTTCCAGCAGATTTTCCCCTTCCTTCAGTTCCGCAATATAATTGCAGTGAAGGTTTCTGCCGGGACGGGTGAGCAGGGGGAAACTGTTGACGGTGAGCCGCTGAATTCCCGACCGGTCACGCAGACCGATTTCCAGAAAGACCTGGGCAGTATAAACGCTGCGTTCCGTATCCCATCCCTTTACGCTGATTTCAGGCCCGTCCCGATCTTCCGCTTCCGGAGAGGCCGCCGTCCGTTCCGCGATCCTGACCATATCTGAATCAGTCGGAAAATCCGGCAGACCTGCGGAACTGCGGCGCAGCACAAACTGTCCGTCTTCATCTGCCTTACAGATTATTCGCCCCATGACCGGACGCTGCCCGCCTTTTTCCACCACATGTTTCCAGACACGGGTATGAAACAGATATTCAATATCTGTTACGGGAAGGGGATTTTCCGCCAAAGCTCTGAGAAAATAATGGGCAAACAGACTGTGCCCTTCTTTCCCTGCATCGGAAACCGGTTCCATGCCCCCGGATGCAATCACCTGCCGGGATTTTTTCAGATAGAGTTCCATGATTCTTTGCTGAAAGGGGTGAAGATCATGGGATTTTTCAGGAATGGGTAAAGAAGATGTTTCTCCGCGACTTTGCGTAGAACCGGCATCCTGCCGGTTCTGAAGGGACGGCAGGATGCCATCCCTAGGGACAGAAAAAACACTCCGCAGCAGACTCCCGCTGTAGCAGGCATCCGCAATTATCAGCACATGCCGGGCCTGGGCAGTCGTGAAAACTTCCCGGATCGCGGAATTGGTAATCCAGGAAGAGGGATCGCTGCGCGCTCCGTCCGATGGAATCCAGTAGCCGTCATTGGTCAGCCGGTCCAACTGTCCATGCCCGGCAAAGTAGAGCAGAAAACTGTCATTTTCTCCCAAATCTGCGGCCATGTTTTTCATCTGATTCATGAGATTGTCCCACCCGGCTTCCCCATTTCGGAGCAGTACCGTATTTTCCGGGGAAAAACCGTAATCCCGGCAGAGAATTTTTTGCAGTTCCGCAGCATCCCGCACGGCATTTTTCAGAACCGGCCAGTGTTGATACGCATCAATGCCGATGAACAGGGCATGGTATTTTCCCTTCTGCTGTTGGGAGTTGCGCTTTTCCGGGGTCATAATCCCCCGTTGGGAAGCAAAAAGAGGGAAAGATTCACGGGATGCCAGAAGAACAGATTTGTTCCCCTCATTCTCTGCGGATGTTTCTGAAAAGATTATTTCCGCTTTTGTCTGATTTCCGGCCATGTCCTCGGCTGTGACTGTCAGCGGTTTATCCGGAAAAGGCCCGGTCAGAAAATGATCCAGGCGGATTTCATTACCTGAAATATCCGGGAGCAGTTCCCCGTTTACCCGGACGGAGCGGATGCCGGAAATATCATGGGTATAGCCGGTCAATCTGTATTTTTCTTTCCGGAGCGGATCGGGTTTTACCGGATCAATGCTCAGCACCGGCCCGCTACGGTCGCAGAATACGGTGCTTTGCAGTTCCGATATTTTTCCGCTCAGATCCTCACTTTGGATGAGAATGGTATTTTCACCCGCTTTTAAAGGAACTTCTTCTGCAAAGCGGATTTCCGGAGCCGAAAGATCAATGCGTACATCTTTCCCCTTGATGCGGATGCGGCTGACAAAGGTATCATCCTTTACACTGCCCTGCACAGTAAGAAAAAGGGAAGAAGTGGGCGCAGCATCTGCCGGATTTTCCATGCGGATTTCCGGGGGAAACCGGTCCAGTCCCTCTTTTTCAATACGGACTTTCCGGGCTTTGTCCAGGTAAAATTCCGCACGCGCGGTTTTTTCCGAAGACAGGGACAGTTCCAGTTCCGCAATGGCTTCGGACAGACGGTTCTGCCGGAACAGGCAGATGCCCAGTTCCCGGTGGGGAAAATAGTCTGTGAGATGCCGTCCGTAAGTGCGGACTCTGCGCTGATCTGTACCGGACTGCAACAGGGCCTGCCGGAAATCATATTCAGCTTTCTGCCAGAATTCCCCATCCATAAAAGACCGGCCCCGTTCATAATAATTCCACCAGCGGTTCCGGAAATTGCCCTGGGTAATGCCGTATGTCCGTCCCTCTTTTTCCACGGGCGGATTGTCCGCAACCACCCGGCATCCGGCCAGCCAGATGCAGAAGGATGTAAGGATGCAGAGAAAAAGGAATCCGGAAATTCTAGCGATGTTCAAATGCAAATGTCTGAATTTCGGCTTCACCGAATACCTCCCCGATGCTGTCTATACCCTGGGAACGGAGCTGCATCATTTTCTGCGGAAGATCCGAAACGGGGCTTTCCAAAGCAATGACATAAACCCTTTCTTTCCCGGTCTGATTGTCCAGTTGAAATCCCCCTTCTCCGCCTGAAATTGGCAGGGGTTTCCCTTTTTCCGCCCGCCCTTCTCCCAGCAGGCTGATTTCACCGCTGCTGTCATGGAGAATGGCAATGATATATCGGGGAGCGTCACTTTCCACAGTAATGCTGAAATATTCCCCACTTTTCACGATTCCCCCTGATGGCAGATCCCGGATATCGCCCCGCATATCCGGCATGATTTTTTCCGGACTTGTCAGAATCCGGATACGGAGCGGCAGCGGTGTTTCGGGCCGGAAATACAGACTGTACACAGCAAGAACCGCAATCAGACAGGCTCCGGCAAAGGCCGCAGCGGGTTTGGAAAAAGGATGCAGCATTTCCGGGATTTCCGACAGAAAACTGCGGATTTTATCCCCGAAACCGGAAACAGTCCGGTTTCTTTCTTCCAGGATTTTTTCATATTCTGTTCCCCGTGTGCTGACAATCAGTTCCGACAAAGCCTTCCGCAAAGCCGGTTCCCGCACCATCCGCTGGCGGAATGAGCGGGCTTCCCCGGCATTCATCCGGTTCTCCGCATACTGCCACACGGTTTCCGCATCTTCATCACTGAGCTGTTCATCGGTATATTCATACATGGCAATGTCCTTTTATTATTATGTCGTTATTCCCGGTGAAAGTTTGCCGGGAAATTATCAAAAATCTGTAACATTCAGCCGAATAAAAATCAATCCGATTTACAGACGGGAATCAGTATGCTAAAAAACTGTAAAAGAAAAAACAGCAGAAAAATCAACTGGAACAGATTATAATTAACCGGGAGTTAGCAATGAATACTCTGAAATTAATTTCATCCGGTCAGCATAATTTAAAAAATATTGTGGAAACCGCTTTGCAGAATGAGGAAAAACGGATGGAGGCCGGTATCAGAAAAACCCGAAAACGTCTGGATGTATTTGAAAGCAAATATCAGCAAAGCACGGCGGATTTTATTAATGATTATGAAAATGACCGTTTGGAAGAAACAATGGATTTTATGGAATGGGTGGGTGAATTCAGGATGATGAATCGTCTACTGGAAAAGCGTGTAGGTTGGATTAGCGAAGCGTAACCCAACAAACTTAAATATTTATGTCGGGTTACGCTTCGCTGACCCGACATACAGAATAATATTGAAAAAAATCGGAAAAGCAATGCCGGATGATCCCATAAAAACCGCATATGAAAAAGCCCGAAACCGCTGGCCCGGACTGTCTGTGGAAATTGACAGGCTGCGGAATCGTGTGAAATCTGCTGAAAAAGAACCGGAAAAGATGGCTGTGGAAGACCTTTATCTATCATTGGCAATTGAAGACCGGAATCCCAAAGCTATGGAAATCTTTTACCGGGAATACAGTGCCTATATCCGTAATCTCAGTCTTCGGAAAGTGAAAAATCCGGATATGGCGGAAGATATTATGCAGGAGTATATCTCCGAACTCCCGGAAAGAATCATAAAATTCAAGGGAAGCGGAACGCTGTACGGCTGGCTGGCCTTTGCAATTCCCAATTATGCCATAGATTACCTGAGAAAGATAAAATATTACGATGAAATCAGCCCGGAAACCCCGGCCCCTTCCTCGGCTGCGGATGCGGATATTCAGCCGGATATTGAAAACTGCAAAGGCTTTTTCCATCAGCTTTTTACGGAATCCATGAAGGGGCTGAAAAGCGACTGGCAACTGATGATTCATTGCAGTTTTTTCGACAGGCTGACAAACCGGGAAATTGCACAGACCGTATTGAAAACCCCGGAATACAATATCTCCAAATGGATGAAAAGAGCTTTGACAAAACTGAAAAAAGGGATGGAAATATCCGCCAAAGCATTCGGAAATCATGGCCGGGAAACCCTGGCCCACTGCTTTGAAGTGCTGAAAGAATTTCCGGATTATTTTGATCTTTCGGGGATATTCGGGAAAATATAAAGAATTTGGGCACTCGTTCCCAAACTCCGGTTTGGGAACGCAGGGGAAGCAGGCTCCCGCTTGCCGTATCATCAGGAAGCGGAGCGGGTTCCCAGGCAGGAAGGCCGGAGCTTGGGAACCGGATTCAAACAATGTAAACCCCGTAGGGGTGTCAGATAATAGCCCGGCAATTTATTGCCGGGATCGGGATCGGCATAAACCGGAAAGTCCCGGAGGGACGGCAGAAAAGACATGCGGTTCTTCCGTCCCTCCGGGACTCTGAAATATTTTCTCCGTAATTCCCGGCAGTAAACTGCCGGGCTATTATCTGTTGTCCCTACTGGACAGAAGCGGATTATTCCTATTTCAGCATACTCTCCTACGGTTCCTCTCCAATGGGAACCAATGCTCCCGGATTCCCATCCGGGTCAAGAATTATCCTCGGTCTATCCCCAATGGGGACCATAGACCCCGGATTTCCGTCCGGGTCAAGCCGTTCCACAGGATGATATTCATTTACAGTTGGCGTAACAGGGACAGGTTGAAGAACAGGGTTAAGATACACATCCTGCGTGACAGTTTTTGTCTCAGGAATCTCTGCAGTGCTGAAAACTCCCTGCATGTAACCCCTTGCATTAAGCACAACCGTATAAGGCCCACCGGATGGAAGAATCATCAGGTATGTCCCTGAATGACCGATCGTCTGAATTTCATTTGCATTTCTTTGTATGCTGACATTTTCAATCCCCAACCCTGTGGAAGCATCCATGACCCTGAGTTTCAGATAGCCATTATAGTTTGCTGTGTCCCGGTAAATTTCCAACAGATAATCATTGCATTCAGAAGATTTTGTCGAAAGGGTGACATAAAGAATCATGTCTTTGTCTGCTGGATAAGTCACTTTTCCGGCATAACTATCTTCTTCTGCAGAAAGTTTTATATTTACACAGTCCGCTATCCTGCCATCCTGATGTTTTGCTGAAATTGTATAGATTTCCCCGGTAAGAGCATGAAATTTCACCCGGTCAGTATCTCCTTCCGGATTAAAACTGTGGAGCTGTGCGGGACTGTCAACCCAAAAAAATCTGGCTTCTTCTATTTCATCATCCGGTTCATACAAATCCGGCCCGGAAGACTGGAATAGCGAAGTGGAATGGAATGCTGGTTTTCCATCCTCTGCATAAAAAGTAATCGGATAAATACCGAATCTTTCAAAATCTTCATACAGAAACTCATACAGATTTCCGATTGTATTTTGCATGGGAATCAGAATTTTTTTCGCTTCCCCGTCTTCCCATACATAGGGATATTTAATTTCCGCATAAACCTTTTCCACAGATTTTCCCGTATATAATACCTGCAATACAGCGGATGTTTCCCCGTCTTTCAGCACAATCTCCGGAAAGAAACCAAGCGGTGAATTGGGTACAAGGGAAATCCCCCGACCGATGCGGATATCGGCAGACCGGATTCCGTCCCCGTTTTCATCGCTGATTCCGTTTCCGTTGTCATCCAGTTGAGCATTGGAATCCAATCCGAAAAGGCTGAGATTTTCCTGGGCATGAGTAAATGCCCTCCACAAAGTCATACCGTTACGGATGTTTTTCCAGAAAAATCCGGAAAAAGAAAGGTTTGTTCCGTTGATAAGCCGAAATTCATCTCCCACTGACCCGGCGGAGATAAGAATCGGTGCTTTTCCTTCTGATGGCAGGAAAATATCGCCGGAATCATCCCCTTCATAAATTACAATCAGGTTTCCCCTGATGCTGTTCTGCATTTCATAAATTTCAGTATAGGATACCTTATTTTCCGGATCGTTTATGTAAATAATCAGATCATCAATAGTCTGCCCCTTTAGATTACTTTCAATATCTTCAGGACTGATGGACCTGATATTCGTATCCGCAAATCCCTGAAAACGGAGCGCATCAACGGCATCGGATATATTTGTTTTCCCTGCTTCCGATAAATCCCCGCTGCTGATAAGCAGGGCAAGGGATTGTATTTTCTGTAGGCCAGAAGTTCCGGACTCTGCCGAACTGAATGTATTACCTTTACTATCTGTGGCATAAGCCACAATACTGTCTTCGCTTCCGATTTCATTGAAGTTGAGAATTGCGCTGTAACATTTCTGATTTTCTGCCAATACCCCGCAGTCATCCGAAGGCTGCAAGTCCTGGGAGGGAAATCCGATGATGGTACTGTCTGAAGGAAATTCGATAATGCTGCTGTCTTTGCTTACAGTCGAATTTTCCGGAATCAGTACCGCCCACACCCGGCTGATTTCCGCAGTATGGTTTATCTTTACATCTATCCGTTCTGTGCTGATTTCCGAAATTGTAATCGTCCCTTCCCCTTCATCCGGAAGATATTGCGTACCGTAACCGATCTTCACCACTTTATCCTTCAGACTGCCGCAGGCACTGTAGGCAGAAGTCTGTTCAGAAGTGACATGGGCGATCAGCGTCTGTGCCTCTGCTGAAGCCACATCAAGCGAGGCCCCGTTAAACACTTCAGACCAGAAAAATTCAGAAAAAGAGATGGTTCCCTGGTTGAGGAAATAGGCACTCTGATCTTTTGCAGCACTGCTGATAACAATCCGGGGTTTTATTTCCAGCGGACAGTCTGCGGGTGGAGTCTGGGAATCCTGCCGCAGGATGGGCTGAAATGAACCGGAGTTGCAGGCATCGTAAATCACAATCACTTCTTTTTTATTGTCGTTCTGGAACCCATCCAGCCATCCGTTCAGTTCATCCGCTGTCAGGATTTCATCTGCCGTAAGGCTGAAACGGTTTTCGCCCCCGTGATCCACAAGGTAGAGAATCAGGCGGTCAGCATCCGAGGCCCAGTTTGTGATTTTCTCTTTCAGGCAATCTTTGGCAGATGAACTGCAATCAGTAAAGGAGACAATATCATCCGCTTTTCCGTTATTATCCAGATCAATACCGGCATCCGAAGAAAGATAGCAGATATCCGCCTTCTGCAATCCCTGGTATATCAGGCTGTAATAGGCAAAATTGGCCGAAAGCCGGGTGGCATCCCACAAACGGTTGCCGGGGTAGGGACCGCCCCCTGCCACGATGACGGCTTTTGTGTTCAGATCATCCTCTTTTTTTTTGAATACCTGGATGCGGTGGTTGTAATTATCCGCCACATAGACCTCATCCCCGTAAACCGCAAGAGAACCCGGATATTTCAACTGCCCCGGATTGCTGCCCGCTTCCCCGATCACCGCCAGCAGCACTATAGTGCATAGCACATGAAATGATACTGCCAATGTCGTTCATTAAGAGACCATTTCCATGTCTGACACCCAAAACTCATCTTCGGTTTTTTTTATTTTTTGGATAATCTTCCTGCATGTTTCTTTGGTGACTTTTCTGAAACCGTCTTCAGGTTGCAGGATTAAATTTTTCATAGTGAAGTCACAATGCTTTGCCATATGATTCTTCACAACTCCCCAGCATATTTCAATCGGTTGTAACTCCGGATGGTACGGAGGAGTTCCGGGAACTCTGTGACCATACCCTGCTGCCAATTCATCAGCAGCATATACCGGTTCCGGTGCAGGTTTTTGCAACACCTCGGTTAAGGTGATTTATTAAAATGAATATACCAAATAAAACACGGTTCCGACTGATTTTGAGCTTGATTTAAATATCTTTAATTTATTATATTGTACAGGCAACTGTCAACTTCTGAATAAAAAATGAACGGAAAGGAGCGGAGAATGAAAGTTCCTGTATTATTAAATACTGATTATACTGAAGATATCT
>JAABRU010000223.1 GCA_011390755.1 Desulfobacteraceae bacterium
GGGATTTCATTCATGCTGAATATTGCCTCACAGTGAGTGCCTGAAAGAGGAATAGTTTATCCGCAGATTACGCTGATTTCCGCAGATGAAAAATAATAATCTGCGTTCATCTGCCTAATCTGCGGATTATTTTAAAAGGGGATTTCATTCATGCTGAATATTGCCTCACAGTGAGTGCCTGAAAGAGGAATAGTTTATCCGCAGATTACGCTGATTTCCGCAGATGAAAAATAATAATCTGCGTTCATCTGCCTAATCTGCGGATTATTTTAAAAGGGGATTTCATTCATGCTGAATATTGCCTCACAGTGAGTGCCTGAAAGAGGAATAGTTTATCCGCAGATTACGCTGATTTCCGCAGATGAAAAATAATAATCTGCGTTCATCTGCCTAATCTGCGGATATTTTTAAAAGGGGATTTCATTCATGCTGAATATTGCCATGAGCATGGAAATGACGATAAATCCGACCACAATCCCCATGAGCAGAATCATGACCGGTTCCAGAAGACTGATAAGCCGTTTTACGGTATTCCGGACTGTTTTTTCATAATTCTGCGCCACCCGCAGCAGCATGTCATCCAGTCTGCCCGATTCTTCCCCCACGGTAATCATCTGAACGGCAAGCGCGGGAAAGACCTGTGTATCTTCCAGCGGTTTGGAAAGACGCTCCCCTTCTTTCACTCTGTCATAAACCCTGTCCATTGCAGCGGCAATTATCTGATTGCCGATAATATCCCGCACCAGCTCAATGGCCCGGAGGATAGGTACACCGCTGCCCATCAGTGTTCCCATTGTTCTGGAAAAACGGGCCACTTCAATTTTCCGTATCAGATCCCCCAGTACCGGCAGGCGGATCTTTTCCCGGTCTATACGGTATCTTCCCGCTTCTGTTCCGGCATAGCGCAGGAATGCCGCAATGCCGCATCCGCATCCGAAAAGAAGCAGCCACCAGTAGGATTTGAGCAATTCACTGAATCCCAGCAATATCCGGGTGGACAGGGGAATGGCCTGCCCCATGTCCGCAAAAATCACGGAAAATTTGGGAATCACAAAGATCAGAAGAATAATAACGGAAATACCGCCCACAAAAAGCAGAAAAAGGGGATATACCAATGCGGAACGGATATAATCTTTCAGTTCCTGGGATGTTTCCAGAAAACTCCCCAGTCTTTCCAATACGGTCCCCAGCACACCGCCGACTTCCCCGGCCCGCACCATATTTACATAGAATTTTGAAAAAGCCTTCGGATGCTGCGACATGGCATCCGAAAGATACACACCGCCCTGTACGGATTTCAGAATCTCCCGGACTGTCTGTCTGAATTTCCTGTTCTCAATAAGATCCGTGAGGATGGAAAGGGAACGGTCCACCGGCAGACCGGCTTCCAGCAGCGCGGACAAATCCTGGGTAAAGAGCATGACATCCTTGGAGGAAATCCTTTGGAAGAGTGCGGAAAAATCCGAAGAAACCCCGCTGCTGATTCCGACTTTGCCGCCGGAAACTGCAATGCGGATGGGAATATAGCCCATTTCCTGCAATTTTCCCGCGGCTTTTTTTTCATCATCGGCATCCACTGTGCCTTTGACAATTTTTCCGGAAAAATCTGTGGCCTTATAGGAATATACGGACATGATTTACAGGTTTTCCCGCATTGGCAGATTCCGGACTTCCGCATCCGGCAGATAATGGTTTTTCTGGTTACATACCAGAACTTTCTGAGTCAGCCAGTTTAATTTCCGTTTAAAAACTTTTGTATTCACGGATGCACTGATTTTCTGCTTCATACGAAAATGCTCCGGAAGCAAATCTGTCTCAATCCATATCATCACTTTGATATTTGAAATCTGTCGGCAAAGCACCATAGCAAAGGGGTTCCATAATTCGGGATCATTTTCAGTCTGGTATGCACCAATGATACATGCGATGGAATCTTCCAGTTTGCAAATCTGCCATTGATTGCCAAAACAGAAAGACAGACGGCCTTCATCAATCTTTTAATAAAAATAAAATATTCCATACATCAGTAAGGTTCTCTTTTCTTAATGGCAAATCATTTAAAGCAGTACTGAGATCATAGAAAGTAGAGTCATATGGCAATTCCCTTTTGGTATAGGCAGAAATAAATCCTTCATTGCTCGATAAAAACTCTTGTGCAGGGAGATATATGGGATTCTTATTTACCGGGATAGCTTCTCCATCTTTCTTCTTAGGGACCCGGCAAAAAATAAATCCTCTGAAATTATCTGACAGATTTGTTTATTCTCTGTCAGTATACCGAAAGGTTTTCCCCGGATACGGCCTTAGGGCTGTCCCGGAGTGCAGAAATACAATTTTTGCACTCCTCCGGAAACTTTCCGATCTGCTGTCTGCTGCTGACATGAACCGGGGGAATTATTTTTTTCTGAGTCCCTTATACCTGACACCTTTTTTTCTTCATGATTGGCAATTAGCTGGAATTCAAAACGGGCTTTTTCAAAAACCGTAAAGTTCTCTAAGCTCAGGGTGCTTATTTTATTTTTGAATACCGACATAATCTTTTTTAAATTCTCAAGTCAATGACATTGACCCGCCCTCTGTAATGGATAAAAAAATCAGTTATCCAGCGTCACCCGCAGCACTTCCGGAATGGTGGTCAGCCCCTGCCGCACTTTCCGCCATCCGTCTTCCCGCAGCATCACGGCCCCTTTGGAAACAGCTGTGTTTCTGATTTTTTCCGCGCCCGAACCGGCGATGATTTCTTTGCGGATATCCTCATCCACCGGCACATATTCAAAAATAGCCATCCGGCCTTTGAATCCGGTATTGCGGCATTCTTCACAGCCCCGGCCTTCCGTAAAGGGGATATTTTCCTGCTCTCCGGGTTTCAGGTTCATGGCCCGGATCAGTTTTGCTTCCGGCTGCAACGCCCGGGAACAATGCGGACAGTTGATCCGCACCAGACGCTGGGCCAGTACGCCCAGCAAAGTGGAAGCCAAAAGGAAGTTTTCCACTTCCATATCCAGCAGACGGGTAACAGCCCCGGCCGCATCATTGGTATGGAGTGTACTGAAGAGCAGATGCCCGGTCAGCGCGGACTGCACAGCAATTTCCGCGGTTTCTTTGTCCCGGATTTCTCCCACCAGAATAATATCCGGGTCCTGGCGCACAATGGCCCGCAGTCCCCTGGCAAAAGTAAGTCCGATTTTGGGATTCACCTGAATCTGGTTCACTCCCCGCAACTGATATTCCACCGGATCTTCCAGTGCAATAATTTTTTTCTCCGGTGAATTGATTTTGGCCAGGGTCGTATAAAGGGTGGAGGTTTTTCCGCTGCCCGTAGGCCCGGTCACCAGGATCATGCCATAGGGCTGGGAAATCAGCTGCTGATAGGCGGAAAGAATATCTTCGGGAAAACCAAGCTGATCCAGTTCCAGAATCAGATTCTCCCTGTCCAGAATCCGCATAACCAGACTTTCCCCGTAGAGAGTGGGAACAGTGGAAACACGGAAATCAATTTCCTTATCCGCAATTTTCAGTTTGATTCTGCCGTCCTGGGGAAGCCGTCTTTCCGCAATATCCAGTTTGGACATAATTTTGACACGGGAAATAATGGCGGCCTGCAGGCGGGCCGGAGGCGACTCCGCTTCATTGAGCACACCGTCAATCCGGTATCTGACCTTCAGTTCATTTTCAAAGGGTTCAAAATGAATATCACTGGCTCTCTGCTCCACTGCGTTGAGAATCAGGCGGTTGACCAGGCGGATGATGGGCGCTTCCGAAGCCATGTCAATGAGATGATCCACATCGGCATTTCCGTCTGCGGATATTTCATATATATCCTTTCCTGCCTCCTCAATAATATTTTCTATGGACTGCCGCCCTGCACCGTAAAGCCGCTCAATGGCCTCCAGAATATCCTCGGCTTTTCCCCGGCAGATCTCCACCTGCATATCATAGGCAAATTTCAGTGCATCCGCAACAGATTCATCTTCGGGATCTGCCATGACGATTCGCAGTGTATTTCCGGTCAGTTCCAGAGGAACAAACAGGGATTCTTTCATAAAGGACAGGGAAAGATTATCCGGCCCCACCGGTTCTTTGGGATAATCTTTATAACTGATTTCTATGGGCCGACTTTGCATAGCTCCGCACGGTGCCTTACATCCGCAGATGCAGGAAGATCATATAAAATAAATAAAATACCCATTATTTTTTCCCTACACGCTTTCCAAAAGGTCTGATTTCGACCATATTCGGAAAGTTCTGTCAAGAAAATTCTGTTTTTTTATAGGAGTATAAGAGATTATATACGGATTTTCAGAAAATAAGTTTCACCGGGCGGCAGGAGGGAGACGGCATCTGTGAAGTACATTTCCCTCCGCGGGGACAGCGAAATTATTTTTTCTGAATGTCCGTATCTGATCAGAATGATTTTTGCGGCATGACTTCTATTCTGTGCGGATATAAAAACGGAGGGCCTGAAAAGTGCCTTTTCCGATACCGGCAACTTTCTGAATATCCTCGGGCCGGGGGAAAGGCCCGTGCTCCTCTCTGAACCGGACGATTTTCACTGCCAGCACCGGGCCGATTCCCGGCAGCATCACCAGACGGCTCAGGGGTTCTGTATTGATATTCATCGGTTTTCCGAAACCCTCTGCCAATTTTTCTTCCAGATACTGTTCATAATGCCGGTTCAGGATTTTCGCTGCATTGTCTTTTTCTTCCGGATGCATCCACTGATTTTCCGACAGGGTGCCCAGTTCATATATCAGCTGTCCGAAATCAATGTTTCCCTTTGCATCCCGATAGGGGCAGTGCCGGATCTTTTTTCCGCTGCCGTCTGTTTCTATGGATGCAAAAGAGGAATCCGGCAGGTGCAAAATAAGTGCCTGCTCCCATCCCAGACAAATACCCTCTTTGATTTCCCATGTCAGAAATGCCAGTGAAACCAGCAGGAAATATATGGAAAATACACTTATAAAACAGCCCGGAAAATTTTTCCGGAACAGATTTGCAGTATGTTTCATATCAGTTCCCCTGAAAAGCATATAAGAGTCTATCCGAAAACCTGTTTCCCGATGTTCGGAGACCCTGCTTTTACCGGGTTAAAAAATCGGTTTCGGAGGTTTTCGGATAGGCTCTAAGCAGTGTGAGCGCAGGATGCCTTAGGCACCGGCCGTAACGCACCGGAATTTGGAGCTTAGGGTGCGTTACGCTTCGCTAAGTCACCCTGCGGTAAAAGGATGACGAATTTTCAAAGCGGTGTACTGCGCGGCCGGTTTGATTTTGCCAATGGGTCAATGACATTGACTTAAGACACCCCTCCCGCCGGGGGAGGGGAATATTCTGCTTACGTCAATGACATTGGCCAGTGGGTCAAATCCGCTGATAATGAATGAGTCTGAAATAACCTGCTCATTTCATTCTGCAACCCCTCTGAAAAACGAAGGTTCCGATTTTCAAACGGGAAAGTTATTTCGTACCGGTTCCTAAGGAAATAAAATTAAATAACATCCCGTTCTGAATCTGCAGAGACAGGGCATGCCCTGTCTCTACGGTTCGGGGAAAATCATGTTATTGAATTTTCATTCCTAAGCAGATTTTCGCCCGCGGTGTATGCAATACACCCCATGCAGAGGCTGCGGATTTTATTCATTCTGTCAAAAGGGACACAGCAGAATACAGTCCGCCCTTTTCTGTAAACATTAATTCTTTTTTACCGCCGGAAGTTCCGCTGCTTTTTTCTGCAAACTGTCAGCAGCTTTGTCCGCTGCCTTATCTGCCGCCTTCTCGGCAGTTTTATCTGCTTTTTTGACGGCATCATCTGCCTTTTCCAGGGCTTTGTCCGCTTTTTTGACGGCCGTTCCTGCGTTCGGCAGATCAACACTGAGCCGGGCTTTATTCATTTCAAATATCTTATCCCCGACCCCCTTCACTTTTTTTATATCATCCACTTTTTTGAAGGGGCCGTTTTTGCTGCGGTATTCAATGATATTTGCGGCTGTTTTTTTACCGATTTTCTGCAGATCCATCAGCTCCTTTGCCGTCGCAGTATTGATATTGATTTGTCCCGTTTCCGCAGCCATCACCAATCCGCTTCCCCCTGCAAAAAATACACAGACCAGCAGACAGATTACAATTTTTTTTACTGTCATCATCTCATATCCTCCTTATCAAAATGAATTAAAAAAGGACCGCCGAAGCAAAAGACCGTCAAAAAAGTATTGGAACAGGCAAAACTCCGGCAGACAATACAAAAGGTTTTATATCATGGAAACAATTTTTTTTACCAGTTGTTCAATACCGACAGCAATATCTTTGATCCCCGGCCCCAGCATATAGGCCGGTGTAGTGACAATTTTGTTTTTTTCATCCGTATGAATCTGGCCGACAGTGCAGTTTACATGCTTTCCGCCTGCTTTTTCAATTCCCGCGGCAGTGCCCGTGTCATTTCCGATGGTGACTTCCGGATTTATTTCTCCCAGTGCTTTGGTCAAGGTCGCAGGCGCAATACATATCGCGCCCACCGGCTTTTGCGCAGCTGTCATTTCCTTCAGAATCCGGGATACCTCCGGATGCACCGTCGCATCCGGCCCTTTTACGGCAAAATCGCTCAGGTTTTTGGCAGCACCGAAACCCCCGGGCAGAATCAGGGCATCCATATCCGAAACATTCACCTCTTTCAGGTTCCGGATATTCCCCCTGGCAATCCGGGCAGATTCCGCAAGGACATTGCGTTTTTCCCCTGCCGGTTCCTGCGTAAGATGGTTGATCACCTCATGCTCCATATCCGGGGCCATACAGACAGTCTCCACGCCTTCCCTGTCCAGAAAAAGCAGTGTCAGTACGGCTTCATGAATTTCCGAACCGTCAAACACGCCGCAACCGGACAGCAGTACTCCGACTTTTTTCGCCATGCATCCTCCTATTCTTTAATAATCAGTAATTTTCCCTGAAAACAGGGAATCCAGATAAAAACGGCTTATGGGATCCGTATTTTCAAAACTGCGGGAAACATCCCTGTTCCGGGCAGCCATTTCCTCCCTGACACCGGCAGCCAGTTTTTTCCCCAGCTCCACCCCGAACTGGTCAAAGGGATTGATGCCCCAGACAAAGGCTTCGAAAACAGTACGGTGTTCATAAAATGCCAGCAGTCTTCCCACATTTTCGGGTGACAGATCTTCCAGAAGAATGGTGGAAGAGGGCCGGTTTCCCGAAAAAGAACGGGCCGGATTTTCCGTATCCTCTTTTCCCACTGCCAGGGCTTCCGGCTGGGAAATCAGGTTGGCCCACAGTTCCTGGTGATTCGTAACCCCTTTGGACTGCGCCCCGTACTGTTCATACTGCGGTCGGATAACGCCAATAAAATCAATGGGAAAGGGTCTTCCCTGATGGGCCAGCTGGAAAAAGGAATGCTGGGCATTGGTGCCGGGTTCACCAAAAATGATGGTTCCGGTCGGGACACCGACGGGTTCTCCCTGCGCCGTAAGCGATTTGCCGTTACTTTCCATGTACAACTGCTGCACATGGGCTGCCAGATCTGCCAGCGGTTCCGCGTAGGGAATGATTCCCTGGGCAGGATAAGCGAGGAAATTATTGTTCCATATTCCGATAAGCGCGGCAATCATGGGCAGGTTTTCACCGGCAGGGGCCTGCAGTGTATGCAGATCCATTTCTTCCGCACCTTTCAGAAAATGTTCAAAATTTTCATATCCCAGGTACAGACTGAGGGGAACACCGCCCACAGCCGATGTGACACTGTAGCGTCCGCCGATAAAATCAAACATATGAAAAGAGGCCAGCACCGGATTGGCGGGATCATCCCCCGGACTGCCCTTGGCCGTCACAGTGATCACATGTCCGGCGGGATCAATGCCGTTCTGCTCCATAAATGCATATGCCTGCCGGGTATTGGCCAGGGTTTCGGCGGTTGTATAACTTTTTGAAATAATAATCCACAAAGTGCTTTCCGGATCAATACGGGAAGCCACACAGGCAAAATTGTGAATATCCACATTGGCAAGAAAATGAATCTGCATTTCCCGGTCAGCATAAGCATTCAGTGCCCGGGAAACAAACTGTGTGCCCAGATAGGATCCCCCGATACCGATGACCACCAGATGCCGGAACCTTTTTCCGCTGCAGCCGCGGATTTCACCCTGACGCACTTTTTCGGAAAAAAGCCGGATCTTCTGGCGGATTCTCTTTATTTCTGGCAGAACATCTTCTCCATCCAAATACAGGGACTTATCTGAAAAACTGCGGGAAGCCGTATGCAGCGCGGCCCTTTTTTCCGTATTATTGACTTTTTCCCCTTTCATCATGGCAGCAAAACGGGCTTTGATATTTCTTTCTTCCGCCAGGGAAAACAAAAGGGGCATAACAGAACTGTCAAGACGCTGACGGGAAAAATCAAAAAATATCCCTCCCCCCTTTACGGAAAAATGTTTAAATCTTTCTTTATCTCTGATAATATGCCTGAGATGCTTTTCCGGTCGGGAAAAATCTTCTGCTTTCCGCATCAGTTTTTCCCATACCTTCAGTTCCCGGACTTGTGCAGGGATGGACATTTTGAATATTTCCTTTTTGAATATTTCCAGGACTTACGCAGTTGAAATATAATCTGCTGTTTTTATTGACTGTCAATTTTTAAGGCATATAATAAATTCAAACAGTTAAAATTCAACTGCGTAACTCCTCATTTCCTTAATGAATGATAAGGTCAAATGAATCAAACCGCCAGATTTTTATAATCGCCGAGGACACAGAGCTTCTGTTTTTTAATGAGGTATCGGCGGATTTGATCCTCTGCCGGTTAAAGAAAGCCGGTTAAAGAAAGATTGATGAACCCGTAAAAAGTCGGTCAGAAAAAAATCTGCCACATTATAATGCGACTGTATCAGCATTTTACAGCAGTATACTGTGGTCAGAATGTCCGGTTCTGACTTTTTACGAAACCATCAAGATTTGAGTTATGTTCAAATATATTGAAAATCATAAAATTTTCTATATTTATATCATACCCTCTTCCGGAGGTCAAGACTGCAAAAACAAAAGGGAATGCAGAAGGTTTTTTGGGGAAAAAATTTTTGAATAATCAGACTTCTCCGGATTTTTCCGGAATTGTGGGAGACTGTCATACCTGAAAGCGTATATTCATACAGTCTTTCGGAAATAAGGGATTCCCCAGGAAATAAAATACCCGTTTTTTTATCCGGAACATGCAGGGGCGAACCCTGTGTGCGCCCCTGCGGATGGGCAGAGTATTTATTGGAAACTCCCTAAAAAGAAAGTTGTCCTTACAGGATTGGGAATATGCAAAAACCAACCATATTATGCGTAGATGATGAAAAATTTATTCTGGAAACCCTGAAAAAACAGATCCGCTATATTTTTGGAGAAAAATACAGATATGAGGTTGCGGAAAGTGCGGAAGAAGCCTGGGAAGTTCTGGAAGAATTCGACGGACACCGACCGGCCCGCTGTCTTATTTTTTCAGATTATCTCATGCCGGATGTACGCGGGGATGAATTTTTAATTCAGGTGCATGAAAAATTTCCTGAAATTATCAAAGTAATGCTGACGGGGCAGGTGGATTCCTATACACTGGAGCAGCTGCAGGAAAAACTCCCTCTGCATCGCTGCATTCATAAACCCTGGTCATTGCAGGAAATTATTGAAGCTGTGGAATCCGGAACAGCCGATTTCGGAATTCCGGAATAAAATATCTCCTGAAAGAGAGGCACATACGCCCCCCTTTCAGGAGATCTGGAAGGATAGAAATAGAAGGAGGACCTTGCGTCCGTTAAAGGTATTACAGAATAAAGATATAAAAAACAATAGGGAAATATATGTATTTCCCCATAAGGCAATTCCTACCCGCCGCCCGACCTTCTTCCCCCCTTATTAATGCTGAATGCATTGCTGTTTATATGAAAGTGTCTGCGAAAAACCGGCCTCGGCCTTCATTTTCGCACTCCGCGCAGCTTTCATGCTTTCCGGCCCCCAGCAACCAGCCCCCAGCAACCCAGCACCCAGCACCCAGCACCCAGCACCGTTTATGTGAAAGTGTCTGCGAAAAGCCGGCCTCGGCCTTCATTTTCGCACTCCGCGCAGCTTTCATGCTTTCCGGCCCCCAGCACCCAGCACCCAGCACCCAGCACCCAGCACCCAGCACCCAGTCCCCAGCACCCAGCACCCAGTCCCCAGCACC
>JAABRU010000070.1 GCA_011390755.1 Desulfobacteraceae bacterium
TAACTCCTGACACCTGACACCTGACTCCCAACTCCCAACACCTGACACCCAACTCCCAACGCCTAACTCCTGACACCTGACACCTGACACCTGACTCCCAACTCCCAACGCCTAACTCCTGACACCTGACACCTGACTCCCAACTCCCAACACCTGACACCCAACTCCCAACGCCTAACTCCTGACACCTGACACCTGACACCTGACTCCCAACTCCCAACGCCTAACTCCTGACACCTGACACCTGACTCCCAACTCCCAACACCTGACACCCAACTCCCAACGCCTAACTCCTGACACCTGACACCTGACACCTGACTCCCAACTCCCAACGCCTAACTCCTGACACCTTCCCGGATACATTGTGCAAATTCTTTCATCATTCCCGGTTCCTGCTTCAGTTCTTTCCGCAGTCTGTATGTCAGTTCCAGCTGAATGCCTTTTCCCGATTGTCCCCGGTTACACAGATTCCGGGGATGGCAGGCAGAAAACTGTATTTCCGGGGGGCGGACAGAAAACCCCTTTGCAAAAAGTGATTCTTCTATGGAAGAGATAAGGGAATCTGCCAGACCGCCCACCATGACATAGGATGCGGATTTTTCACCCATACCGTGAACCGTCAGCACGGTACGGACACGGGATACCGCCTGCAAAGCAAGCGGCTCGTCAAAACAATGGGAAGTAATATGCAGTATCCGGTTTCCGGATGCTTTTATGCCCAGGAATGCATAAAAGGCAAAATCAGGTTCTGCAATTTCCTGTGCGACTGCAGCGGTAAAAAATTCAATCCCGCCCCCGTGGGGAGCCATCACCAGAACATCGGAATCCCGGGAAATATAAAGGATGCGGTAATCCCTTCCCTGCCGGTGTTCCCGGCCCAGCTGTTCAAAATTGGAATAAGTATCCGGCAATTCGGAATCCGCCCCGGACATCTCAGGCAAAAGCCGAGAGTTTTTCCAGAAGCATCCGGTTGCTTTCTTCTGTTTTTAAAGATATCCGGATGAAACGGTCTGAAAGCCCGCGGAAATTGGCACAGTTGCGGATAAGGATTTTTTCTGCGGCCAGTGCAGCGCAAATCTGTCCGGAATTATGCCCGCCCTTGAGTTCTGCCAGAATAAAAGAAGTGCAGCCCGGAAACAGCCGCATATGGGAAGCATGGGACATAAAGGTGCAGAATCTTTTTCTTTCCACAGACAGGTATTCCCGGCTCCGGCCGATAAAGGCATCGGTGATTTCTCCATGGTTCATGAGCCAGATGACGGTATGCAATGCCGGATTGCTGAGGGACCAGGGCAGACTGTAATGCCGCATTTTCGCTATCAGCTTTTCCGGTCCGATCAGAAAACCGATCCGCAGACCTGGAACCCGGAAAATCTTGGACATGGAATGCAGAACAAGAACATTGGAAAGACCTGAATGAAGCAGACTGTGTTCCTCTCCTTCCGGAACAAAGGGAAGATAGGATTCATCAATAATAAAACGGGTGTCCGGATGTCTGCGGCAGAGTGCCAGCAGTTCCTCCCCCGGGATCAGACTGCCGGTGGGGTTATTCGGATTGCAGATAAAAACCGTGTCAGCCCCTGCAGACTGACGGGATATTTTTTGCAGATCCGGCCGGAATTCATTTTCCCTGTCCGCGGTAATAAAATCACAAAGGGCACCGTGCATGGCACATGCATCCTCATAATCGGCATAGGTCGGGCCGACAATGAGAGCCTGTTTTGTCCGGAGGGCCAGGGGCAGGAAATAGATAAACTGGGTGCTTCCGTTTCCGGCCAGCACATTCCGGGGAGACAATCCGTGTTTCCGGCAGAAAGACTGCACGGCACTGCAGGCATCGGCTTCCGGCAGGGCCTGAATCAGATGCACATTTTCCCGGAGATATTCCCGGAGCCCCGGAGGCGGCCCCAGAGGATTTACATTGCTGCTCATATCCCTTATTTCAGCCGGATCACAACGCAATTCTTCCGCCAGGCGGTAAATATTTCCGCCATGTCCCTGAATCATATTCTTCCTCCTGCTGCGACTGCCAGAAACAGTGCGGCTTCGGTAATTTCTGTCATGGCCCCCAGCATATCCCCGGTGATGCAGCCCATACGTTTCTGGTAAAAACACAGCAGTGCGGCAACAATGCAGACAAAAACAAGGTTCAGCAGCAGCCCCCGCCATCCGCAGAAGAGGGACAGAAAAAGCGGAATAAGCAGTCCGGAAAATTCTGCCCATTTTATTTTTTCCGCAAACAGGGCATGACCGGTTCCGCCGCCGGGCCTGCCGTAGGGCAGAAACCGGAACCCGAAGAGCATTCCCCCCCGTGCATATGCGGGGATGATCAGCAGAAACAGGCTGCGGTGAGAATCCAATCCGGCAATGGCTGACCACTTGACAGTCAAAGTGCAGAAAACTGTCACAAGGGCCATTGCCCCGATCCGGCTGTCTTTCATAATTTCCAGGGCTTTTTCCCGGGACCTGTTCCCGTAAAGTCCGTCCGCTGTATCTCCCAGACCGTCTGCATGAAATGCCCCGGTAATCCAGACAAGAAATACCATGTCCAGCACCGAAACAATCTGCCGCTGCCAGATTAGCCCTGCCAGGCAGTCAAATACTGCCAGCAATCCCCCCAGCAGCAGACCGGCAAGGGGAAAAAAGCGGAGCATGGCGGAAGGGGCAAATGTTCCGGGCCTGCCAAAGGGTAATATCGTGATAAACTGCAGGGCAGATATAAATCCTTTCAAATGTCAGACCTTTTTTAATACATCAATCATAGAAAAAACACGGCCCCTCACACCGTTTTCCAGCTTTTTTACCAGAAAAAGCACGGCATCCACAGTTCCTTTGACATAAATATCCCGGCCGTTGACATTGTGCGTAAAAGAAAATTTCACTGTGCCGTCATCGGAAAGCAGGGTATAGGTGTGCCAGGCATGACCGCCGAGCCGGGAGGCGGGAATGCCCCACTCTTTTTCCTGTACATCCGGATCCCGTTCTTTGACAATATCTTCAGTGGAAAAATCACAGCCCAGGCGATTGAAATAGGATACCATGGCTTTGGCCGTCCCGCTGGTATCAGCCTTTCCCTGCTGGTGACTTTCCCGGATTTCCAGGGAATATCCTTCAAAAAGTCCGGGAAAATGCGCTGCCGCATATTCCATCATGGCCTGAAATCCCACAATCTGCTTGGCCATATTCGGTGCAATGACGGCAGAAACAGAGGATTTTTCCACTATATCCGAAAGCATTTTTCTGTCTCCTCCGGTAGTTCCCATGACAAAAGGCAGCCCGTGGCGGCAGTAAAAATCTGCATTACTGTTTACGGCCGCGGGATGTGTAAAATCAATGCTGATGAAAAATCCGTATTGTTCCCGGATCCCCCGTATCTGATCTTCTCTCTGATCCGGCCGGATAAGGCGGATCCGCATCTGTCCGGACATGAATTCCCGCTCCGTAATTTCCGGGCCTGTCAGTGAACAGGGAAGCAGAAAAAACCGTTCATCCCGGCGGATATGCCGGACAAGCTGTACTGCCACATTACCGGGGACACCGTTGACCATAATATTTACGCGGTCCATATTCCCTCCGAAATCCTTTTGAAAAAATGAGTTCAAAAAAGGAAAAAGCCCCGCCTTTACAGACAGAGCTTTTAGAATACCGTTTCCGGCAGATACACATGTATCAGAAATTATGATGCAGTCCGGTCCGTCCTAAATTGAGCGGTTTTTTTCAGATAAACCGGCTGAATGTCCGGTAAGCGGAACTTTGCCTGTTTTACGCTTTTCACCCGGCGGGTGAAGAGCCGGAAACTGCTGAGCCCCTGATATTTCCGGCCGGAAATCATTTTCAGGTCTGAGAACCGCTCAATTTAGGTCCGTGTCTGCTTTGGATGCATCCGCTGCTTTTTCCTCTGTTTCTGCAACTGTATCAGCAACACTCTCATCTGCGGCCGCTTCGTTTTTCTGTGCCAATCCGTCCCCTGCGGCCGCTTCGTTTTTCTGTGCCAATCCGTCCCCTGCGGCCGCCTCGCTTTTCTGTGCCAATCCGTCCCCTGCGGCCGCCTCGCTTTTCTGTGCCAATCCGTCCCCTGCAGCAGATTCTGCCTGCAGTGCCGAATCTGTTTCGGTTCCGGTTTCCTGTTTTTCTGCAGCGGCTTCCTGTTTACCGGCAATCAGACTTTCTTTTTTCACCGTTTTCTTTGCAGGACTTTTGCCTTTTTCCGGTGCAATCAGTTCTATCAGGGATATGGGAGCCGCATCACCCGGCCGTCTGCCCAGTTTTACAATGCGTGTATATCCCCCGGACACACTGCCGTAACGCTCCTGAGCTTCTGCGAAAAGCTTATATACAACCTTCTTTTCTCTGACAATCGCAAGAGCCTGCCGAAGGGCATGGAGATCACCCCGTTTGGCCAGTGTGACCAGGTGATCTGCCCATTCTCTCAGGGCTTTTGCCTTGGTATCTGTCGTCCGGATTCGCTCATATTTGAACAATGAAGTCACCATGTTGCGAAACATGGCTTTTCGATGACTGCTGTTCCGCCCTAATTTAACCCCCGCTTTTCGATGTCTCATAGAATGTTACTCCCCTTCTTCCGCGTCTTCTTCAGGAGCCACAAATCCCTCAAGCTTCATCCCAAGAGAAAGACCCATCTCGGCTAAGACTTCCTTAATCTCATTCAAAGATTTTCTTCCGAAATTCTTGGTCTTAAGCATTTCTGCCTCGGTTTTGGCCACCAACTGATATATTTTCAGTATATTCGCATTTTTCAGACAGTTGGCACTTCGCACCGAAAGTTCGAGCTCTTCAACGCTTCTGTAAAGATTTTCGTTAAATTTTGGTTTCTGCTGGTCTTCGGATTTTTTGTCCGGTTCCGGCTCTGCTTCTTCATCAAAAGTGATGAAGAGCGTCATTTGTTCCTTTAATATTTTCGATGCATAGGCAACCGCATCTTCAGGTCGGACACTGCCGTCAGTCCATACTTCCAAAGTCAGTTTGTCATAGTCCGTCCGCTGCCCGACACGGGCATTTCCGACTACATAACTCACTTTTTTTATAGGAGAAAACACAGCATCAACAGCTATGGTTCCGACGGGTGCATCATCATCTTTATTGGCTTCGGATAAAGCATATCCCTTTCCCACTTTGACCTGCATATCCATATTGAGAGATGCATTCTCTTTCAGTGTGGCGATATGCTGCTCCGGATTCAGTATAACAACACTGCCGTCATCACTGACAATATCTCCGGCACATGCTTTTTTCTCCCCGGAGACCTGCAGTCTTACGGTTTTTGTCTCAGCATCCTCTACCCTGAGACGAACCTCTTTCAGATTCAGTATAATTTCGGAAACATCCTCAAATACGCCAGGGATAACACTGAATTCATGCATGATTCTGTCAAATTTCACGGATACGATAGCCGCACCGTACAGAGAAGAAAGTATTATCCTGCGTAAAGAGTTTCCGATTGTGATACCGAATCCCCGTTCAAGAGGTTCACAAACGAACTTTCCATATGAAGGTGTGCTGCTGACCTGAACTTTTTCCGGCTTAATGATCTCCCGCCAGTTCATGTACATGAGTTCATTTGATGACATTATTTTTTACTCCTGATCAGAAGATGTCCGAGCAGCCCCATAAGGCTTTATGATAATCAACAAGATGCAAAAACAATAAATATATTTCGCTACTTGGAATAAAGCTCCACAATAAGCTGCTCCTGCATCGGCATGGTCAGGTCTTCCCGCACAGGAAAAGTCTTCACACTACCCTTCATATTCTCTTTATCCAGTTCCAGCCACTGCGGAACCCCTCTTCTGACAACAGCATCCATTGCATCCGACAGTGCCTGTATATTCCGGCTTTTTTCCCGTAATTCCACCACATCCCCCGGTTTGACCAGGTAGGAGGGAATATTCACCTTTCCTCCGTTGACCAGAAAATGCTGATGACGGACAAAATGACGGCCCTGGGTCCGGGAATTTACAAATCCCATGCGGTAAACCACATTATCCAACCGCCGCTCCAGCAATATCAGAAGATTGTTACCGGTGATGCCTTTCTGCCGGTCGGCCCGTTTAAAAAACAGGCGGAACTGCTTTTCCCCGAGTCCGTACATCCGCTTGACTTTCTGTTTTTCACGAAGCTGGATTCCGTAATCCGATATCTTACTGCGGCGACGCTGTCCGTGCTGCCCGGGGGGATAACCGCGCCGGTCAAAAGCACATTTGTCAGAATAACAACGATCACCTTTTAAAAATAATTTCAGGTTTTCCCGCCGGCATAATCTGCAGACTGCTCCTCTGTATCGTGCCAAATCTCCTCCTTATCCTAACTATACTCTTCGTCGTTTGGGCGGACGGCATCCGTTGTGGGGAATGGGTGTCACATCCCTGATTTTGAGAACATTGAATCCCGCTGCCTGCAATGAACGCAGTGCGGATTCCCGACCGGCACCCGGCCCTTTCACAAATACTTCCACATTCCGCATACCATGCTCCATTGCTTTTTTTGCGGCATCCTCCGCAGCCAGCTGCGCGGCAAAAGGCGTACTTTTTCTGGAGCCTTTGAATCCCTGAGAGCCTGCACTTGACCAGGAGACAATATTGCCTGCCGGATCTGTAACAGTAACGATCGTATTGTTGAAGGTTGACTGAATATGCACAACACCGTTCGGGATATTCTTCTTTTCTTTCTTTTTAGTACGGGTTTTTCTGGGCATACTGTATTACATCCCTTTACGCTTGAAGTATCACTTCCGTTAATATTTCGGAGATTCTTTAGACAAAGGCTCGGTAATTTTTTCCGACGTACAGGGCATAAATGCATAACTGTCTGAAATAATTAAATACGGATATTCCGTATTCATTTCATAAACTGCTGAAATGATTCAGACCGAATTTTTTACCGAACTGTAGTTTTAAAGAATCGGACCGTTTTTATCTATTTCTTTTTTGCTGCGCTTTTTTTCTTTACCGCAGATCTTCTGGGGCCCTTCCGTGTTCTGGCATTGGTAGAGGTACGCTGCCCGCGGACCGGAAGAGATTTCCGATGTCTTAGCCCCCGGTAGCAGCCGAGATCCATCAAACGCTTGATATTCATGGATACTTCGGTACGAAGTTCGCCTTCCACTTTATATTCGCTGTCAATTACTTTACGAATATCATTGATCTGACCTTCTGTAAGATCATCGGTTTTGATATCCGGATCAATATTCAACTGCTGAAGAATACGCTTCGACGTTGACAGACCGATTCCGTAAATATAGGTTAAGCCGACCTCAATCCGCTTCCGCCTCGGTAAATCCACACCCGAAATTCTTGCCAAAGTTCGCCTCCTCTATCCCTGTCGCTGTTTATGGCGTTTATTCTGGCAGATAACCCGGATAACGCCTTTTCTGCGTACAATTTTACATTTACTGCAAATTTTTTTTACAGATGCCCTGACTTTCATTACACCGCTCCTGTTATGGATTATGCATCCCCGATACATTATGGGGGAAAATGTAATTGATGATTCAAAAAAATCTTTCCTGAGCCTTCGGAAAAACATTTTGCCGCGTCCGCCCGGAAGATGCTGACGGTGTCAGCATGTTTTGCCGGAAGACGATAAGGTCTGTAATGTTTTCCGGCATGGCTGCCGGCCGGATTATTTTGACCGGTAGGTAATCCTGCCGCGCGTGAGATCATAGGGTGAAAGTTCTACTGTCACTGTATCTCCCGGCAGGATGCGGATAAAGTGCATCCGCATCTTTCCGGAAATGTGCGCGAGCACCTGATGCCCGTTTTCCAGTTCCACCTTGAACATTGCATTGGGCAGTGTTTCCAATACTGTGCCCTGTACTTTTATTGCTTCCTCTTTTGCCATTTTCTATGTTTCCTGTCCAGATAAATAAAAGGATCTGCCGGATATATTCATTTATACCGGGTATAATTTCCAAAGGCCCGGCATCTGTATTTCTCCGGTTTTTTCAGCGTCTGCCTTTAATTCTGCCGCCGCCGCTTTTTTTCAGAAAACCCTCATAATGCCTTGTCAGCATATGCGATTCAATCTGAGCCACCGTATCAATGGCCACCCCGACAACAATCAGCAGGGCGGTTCCTCCGAAATAAAAAGGCACATTGAATTTGGTCATCAAAACAGAGGGAAGCACACATACGGCAGATACATATATTGCACCGCCCAGTGTGATGCGGGTCAGTACACGATCAATATAATCGGCTGTCCGTTTTCCCGGCCGGATTCCCGGAATATAACCTCCGTGCTTTTTCATATTCTCTGCCACATCCACCGGGTTGAATGTTACGGCGGTGTAAAAATAACAGAAAAATACAATAAAAGCGACATAAAGCAGTTCATAAGCAACATGCCCCGGCACCATCGCATTGGCAACGGTCTGCATCCACGGCACATTAACAAAGTTGGCCAGTGTTGCCGGGAACATGATGATGGAGGAGGCAAATATGGGCGGAATTACGCCGGATGTATTTACTTTTAGGGGTAAATGTGTGCTTTGTCCTCCGTACATCCGCCGTCCGACGACCCGTTTGGCATACTGGACAGGTATGCGTCTTTGACCCTGCTCCACGAATACGATGATGGCGACAACGCTTATCATGAAGATCATGAGCAGCAGGACGGCAAAGATGCCCATTTCACCGGTGGTCATAAGTCGGAAGGTGTTTCCGACGGCCACGGGCATTCCCGCGACGATACCGGCAAATATGATGAGGGATATGCCGTTGCCGATTCCCCTTTCGGTGATTTGTTCCCCCAGCCACATGATAAATGCGGTTCCGGCGGTGAGGGTGATGACGGTCATAAGCCGGAAGGCCCAGCCCGGGTCTATGACGACGGGGGCACCGCCGGGGGAGCTCATGCTTTCCAGGCCGATGCTGATGCCGAAACCCTGGATGATGCTGAGGACCACTGTGCCGTAGCGGGTGTACTGGGTGATTTTTTTCCGTCCCTGCTCGCCTTCTTTGGAGAGTCTTTCCAGGTGGGGAATGACCACTGTGAGAAGCTGCAGTATGATGGATGCGCTGATATAGGGCATAATTCCCAGGGCAAATACGGACAGGCGTTCCAGTGCCCCGCCGGAGAAGACATTGAAGAGGTCCAGCAGGGTGCCTTTGGTGCCTGAGAAAAAGGAGGCCAGGGCAACTGCATCAATGCCGGGAGTGGGCACATGGACACCGATCCGGTAGACTGCCAGCAGAGCAAAAGTGCACAGTATTCTTTTTTTTAGTTCCGGAATTTTGAATATATTTTGAAACCCGCTTGTTACCATAGGTCCTCTCGTTTATTCCCCCCGGGTTCTGCCGGGTTCCTGTTATCCGATATAACACCGGTGATGTATCACTGGGGTGATGTATCTCCGGCAGGGTTTATCCGTTTATCGGATGCACCTGCCGGGGAAAGTGCTGGCCGGAATCCGGTTTTGCCGGGTGTATTCGGGCTGTGTTATTGTTTTTCGGCGGGTGTGATGCTTCCGCCGGCGGCCTCGATTTTGCTGCGTGCGCCTGAGCTTATGTAGGGCAGGCGAATGGTCAGGGGGTAGGAGATGTCTCCTTCCCCAAGCAGTTTGATGCCGTGGTATGTTCCTTTTATCAGTCCGGTTTTGCGGAGCAGGGGTTCATCCACCAGGGTGCCGCTTTCAAAGCGTTCGAGGTCGCGGATATTGACTATCCCGATCTTTTTTTTGAATATGTTGGTGAATCCCCGTTTGGGCAGTCGCCGGTGAATGGGCATCTGCCCGCCTTCAAATCCGGGTCTGACACCGCCGCCGGAGCGGCTGTTGTGTCCCTTGCTTCCGCGGCCGGCGGTTTTTCCGCGGCCGGATCCGACACCGCGGCCCACCCGTTTGCGCTGTTTGTGTGCGCCCGGGGCGGGTTTGAGCTCATGCAGTCTCATCTATCATCTCCTCTGCCTTTACCAAGTGTGATACGGCATGAATCATGCCCCGTATGGAAGGTGTGTCTTCCAGTACGACGTGTCTGTTCATGCGGGTCAGTCCCATTCCGCGCAGTACTCTGCGGTGTTTTTCGGGTCTGCCGATCATGCTTTTCACCAGTGTTATTTTCAGACTTCCGGCCATATTTTCCTCTTTATTCTGCAATTGCCTGCAGTTCTTCTGCTGTTTTTCCCCGTCTGGCAGCTATCTGTGTACGGCTTTGCAGCTGCCGGAGTCCTTCTATTGTTGCCCTGACCACGTTGTGGGGGTTGTTGGTTCCGATGCATTTGGTCAGTATGTTCTGGACACCCACGGCTTCGAGGACTGCGCGCACTGCGCCGCCTGCTATCAGACCGGTTCCGTCTGAGGCGGGTTTGAGCAGTACTTTTCCGGCTCCGAATCTGCCGAGGACTTCGTAGGGAACCGTGCCTTTTGCCAGTGCGACTTTTACCATGTTTTTTGTGGCTTTTTCCACTCCTTTGCGGATGGCTTCGGGGACTTCGCCGGCTTTTCCGAGCCCGCAGCCCACGCTGCCTTCTCCGTCTCCGACGACGACGATGGCACTGAAGCTGAATCGCCGTCCGCCTTTTACGACTTTTGCCACCCGGCTGATGTGGACAACTTTGTCTATGAGCTGATTTTCGTCATTGTCCGGTCTTTTTGCGCTTACCACCAAGGGAATGCCTCCTTACCTGTTTAAAATTCCAATCCGGCTTTGCGTGCCCCGTCTGAAACGGCTTTGATTCGGCCGTGGTACAGAAATCCGTTACGGTCGAATACCACCTGTCTGAGTCCTTTTTTTAAGGCGCGTTCTGCAATCAGTTTGCCCACAAGCACAGAAACCGGAATTTTTCCTTTGGTGTCTTCCAGTTCCGGGTTTTCCCTGACGGCTTTTTCTGTGCTGCCTGCCGCGGCCAGGGTGATTCCTCTGGTATCGTCCACTATCTGTGCGTAAATATGTTTCGCGCTCCGAAATACGCTGAGTCGGGGGCGCTCCGGTGTACCGTTGATTTTTTTTCTGATTCGTTTTTTGCGTTTCAGGCGTGCCTGACTTTTTTCTTTTACAGCACCCATTTCCATATCCTTTGTTGAGAGGGGGTTGTGTCCGGGGAACCGGGGTTCAACTCCCTGTTTTTTTCATTTTGTTTCCCTGCGGTGCCGGGGTCCGGGGGGCAAGGTGCTGGCACTTAACACCTGACACCTTTTCTCCTGACTCCGGGACGGTGCGTTACGCTTTGCTAACGCACCCTACTTTCCTGACACCTGACACCTTTTCACCTGACACCCTTTTTTATTTTGTGCCGGTTTTTCCGGCTTTGCGCTGTATGTGCTCTTCAGCGTATTTGACCCCTTTGCCTTTGTAGGGTTCGGGGGGCCGGAGTCTTCGGATGGCGGCAGCGGTGTGTCCCAGCAGCTGTTTGTCTGTGCCGGAGATTTTTACGATGGTGTTTTTTTCCACTGCTGCGGAGACCCCTTCGGGTATGTCGAAGTTTACGGGGTGGGAGTATCCGAGGTGGAATATTATCTGTTTTCCGCTGATTTCGGCGCGGTATCCGATGCCGTTGATTTCCAGCACCCGTTCAAAGCCCTGGGAGACTCCGGTTACCATGTTGGCGACCAGGCTGCGGGTGAGCCCCTGGAGTGCCCGGATTTTGCGGGTGTCTTTGCCGGGGATGACCCGGATGGTGTTGTCTTCTATGTGCAGGTCCACGTCCGGATGTATGTTTCCGCTGAGTGTGCCTTTTTCGCCCTGTACCCGGAACTCTCTGTCCTGGTATGTGATGCTGGTTTTGCCGGGTATGGGGATGGGTTTTTTTCCTACTCGGGACATTATCTATCTCCTCTCACCAAATTCTGCAAAGCACTTCGCCCCCGATTTTTTCTTTTCGGGCGCGCATATCTGTCATCATCCCTTTGGATGTGGAGACAACCGCGATGCCGGTTCCGTTCATGAACGGTTCTAAGTCTTTGTATTTTTTGTATACCCGGCGGCTCGGTTTGCTGATTCGCTCTATGCGGTATATTGCATGGCGGTTGTCCGGGCCGTATTTCAGGTATATCCGCAGGATGCCCTGCCTGCCATCCCTGATAAATTTGTAGTTTCGGATATACCCCTCGTTCTTGAGCACCTTGGCTAGTTCGGTTTTCAGATTTGAACCGGGGATATCCACACTGTTAAACTTTGCGTTTCCGGCGTTGCGTATCCGGGTCAGCATGTCCGCAATGGGATCACTCATCGTCATTTTCTGTGTGCTCCTTGTCTGATGTGGCCTACCAGCTTGATTTGGTAACGCCCGGAAGTTTGCCGACAGAGGCAAGGGACCGGAAGCAGATGCGGCATATGCCGAATTTGCGCAGATATCCTCTGGCTCTGCCGCACATGGGGCATCTGTTGTAGGCCCGCACTCTGAATTTCGGTTTTTTTTCTGCTTTTATTTTCAGCGCTTTTTTTGCCAATGCAAACCTCCTTAGTTTCTGAACGGCATTCCCATGAGTTTGAGCAGTTTTTTTGCTTCCGGGTCCGTGCGGGCTGTTGTTACGACGGTAACATTCATCCCTTTGATTTTGTCTATTCTGTCGTAGTCAATTTCCGGGAAGATGATGTGTTCCCGGATGCCGAGGGAATAGTTTCCGCGGCCGTCGAAGGCTTTTCCGGATATTCCGCGGAAGTCCCGTACGCGGGCCAGTGCGATATTGACCAGTTTGTAGTAAAAGTCGTACATGCGGTTTCGCCGGAGTGTGACCCGGCAGCCCACGGGCATTCCCTCTCTGAGCTTGAAAGCGGCTATGGATCGTTTGGCACGGGTGACTACGGGTTGCTGCCCGGCAATGAGCCGGAGTTCCGCAACGGCGGTGTCTATGATTTTGACGTTGTGGATAGCTTCTCCCAGCCCCATGTTCAGGACGATTTTGTCGAGTTTGGGGATTTGCATCCGGTTTTTATAGCCAAATGTTTCGATCAGTTTGGGAACGACTTCTTTTTCATAATAACTTTTCATTTGTGACATGAAAAAATCTCCAACGGTTCTGTATGTTTCCGGGTGCCGGGTTCCTGACTCCGTGGCGGTGCGTTACGCTTCGCTAAGGCACCCTGCTTTCCTGGGTGCCGGGGCTGGGTGCTGGCACTTAACACTTAACATCTGACACCTTTTTCATTTGACCGTGCGTTACGCTTCGCTAACGCACCCTACTTTTCTGACACCTGACACCTTTTCACCCTGTTTCAGGCATCAATGATTTCTTTACATTTTCTGCACATCCGCATGTTTTTGCCGTTTTCGAGTCGCTGCATTTTGGTGCGCACCGGGGTCATGCATTTGTTGCACATGAGCATTATGTTGGACCAGTGGAGGGGTGCCTCGCTTTCCACTATTCCGCCCTGCCGGTTTTGTGCGTTGGGTTTTACATGACGTTTGATCATATTTATATTTTCGACCAGGACGCGGCTTTTTTTTCTGTCCACTTTGAGTATTTTGCCGATTTTTCCTTTGTCTTTTCCGGCAAGTACTTTGACTTTGTCATCTTTTTTGATACGGCACTTGTTTTTTATCATCCTTCACATCTCCACAGGTCAGACGGATTGGGCATCTAGAGAACTTCGGGGGCCAGGGATATTATTTTCATAAATCTTTTGGCCCGCAGTTCTCTGGCCACGGGGCCGAAGATTCGGGTTCCGATGGGTTCTCTGGCGGCGTTGATCAGCACGGCGGAATTGTCATCGAAACGGATGTAGGATCCGTCGGGTCGGCGGATTTCCTTTTTGGTTCGGACCACCACTGCTTTGAGTACGTCGCCTTTTTTTACTTTGGCATTGGGTATTGCTTCTTTGACACTGACAACAATGATGTCACCGATGGTGGCGTAGCGTCTTCTGGAGCCGCCGAGCACTTTGATGCAGTAGAGTACTTTTGCTCCGGAGTTGTCTGCCACTGTCAGTCTGGATTCTGTCTGAATCATGTTATATTATCCCTTACTCAGCCTTTACGAGAATTTCACTGACGCGCCATTTTTTTGTTTTGCTGATGGGTCTGGACCCGGTGATGAGTACTTTGTCGCCGATGCGGCAGGCATTTTTTTCATCGTGGGCAGCAAATTTCGCACGTCTCCTTATGTATTTGTGGTACAAAGGGTGCTTTACCAGTCTTTCGACGAGGACAATGACGGTTTTGTCCATTTTGTCGCTTACGATGGTTCCGGTCAGCTGTCTTCTCATACCTCTTTTTTTCATGGCTTATTCGTCTCTGTTTTTGGGTTCTGTCTCCTGCAGGATTGTTTTGATCCTTGCAATATCCCGCCGGGTCTGTTTGATTTTCTGCGGATTTTCCAGCTGTCCGATGCCGTGCTGAAAGCGCAGGTTGAAATACTCTTCTTTGAGTTCGTGTATTTTCCGGTGCATTTCTTCACGGGAGAATTCACGGATTTCTTTTGCCTTCATATCATGTCTCCCCTTTCGACAAATTTGGTTTTGAGGGGGAGTTTGTGTGCGGCGAGCCGCAGGGCCTCCCGCGCCAGTTCGGCGGGGATGCCTTCCATTTCGTAGAGTATCCTTCCCGGACGGATGACCGCCACCCAGCCTTCGGGTGCGCCTTTTCCTTTTCCCATTCTGACTTCGGCCGGTTTTTTGGTGTATGATTTGTCCGGGAATATGCGTATCCACATTTTTCCGCCTCTTTTTACATGGCGGGTCATGGCGATACGGGCGGCCTCTATCTGTTTGGATGTTATCCAGCCGCATTCCACGGCCTGCAGTCCGTACTGGCCGAAGCTCAGTTTGGAGCCGCGGGCCGCCAGTCCCCGCATTTTCCCTTTTTGCTGTTTTCTGAATCTGACTCTTTTGGGACTCAGCATTTTCCCTACTCCCTCCGCTTAATTGGCAGCTGTTTCAGTGGCATCTTTTTTTAGTATTTCGCCTTTGAAGATAAATACTTTTACGCCGATAATTCCGTAGGTGGTGCGTGCCTGTGCAAATCCGTAGTCCACATCCGCCCGCAGGGTGTGCAGGGGGACCCGGCCTTCTCTGTACCACTCAGTGCGGGCCATTTCGGCACCGCCGAGGCGTCCGGCACAGATGATTTTGATTCCCTGTGCACCGAAGCGCATGGCGGAGGTGACACCTCGTTTCATGGCTCTTCGGAAGGCGATTCTTCTTTCCATCTGCGCTGCGACATTTTCGGCCACGAGCTGGGCATCCATTTCGGGTTTGCGCACTTCCTGGATGTCTATGAGTACTTCCTGGGAGATCATTTTTTCGAGTTCTTTTCTCAGGATTTCGATTTCAGATCCTTTTTTCCCGATAACGATTCCCGGGCGGGCCGTGTATATCCGCAGGCGGACGCGTTTGGAAGATCTTTCGATTTCAATTTTGGAGATTCCGGCATGATACAGTTTCTTTTTGACAAATTTGCGGATGTTATGATCTTCCAGAATATAGGCCGCATATTTTTTTCCTGCATACCATCGTGATTCCCATGTTCTGACTATGCCGAGTCTTAATCCTATGGGATTTACTTTCTGCCCCAAGCGTTTACCCTCCTTTTAGACCGAATCATCTGCCAGTGTGACTGTTATATGAGCGGTTTTTTTTAGTATCCGGGCACCTCTTCCCCGTGCCCGTGCCCTGAATCGTTTGAGTACGGGGCCCTGGTCTGCGGTTATGTTCCGGATTGTGAGTATATCCACATCCAGGCCCTTGTTCTGGTTTGCGTTTGCCACCGCAGAACGGATCAGTTTTTCCAGTATGCCTGCAGATTTCTGCGGCATGAAGCGGAGTCTGCCCAGTCCCTGTTCCACGGGGCAGCCTTTTACAGCCCCGATGATTTTGCGGACTTTCTGCGGAGAAATGCGCACATAGCGTAGTACGGCTGTTACCTCCATTGCAAGATTTCCTTTATTTCTTCAGTTTTGTTTTTTTGTCTCCGGCATGTCCGTAAAATGTGCGTGTCGGTGAGAACTCTCCGAGTTTGTGTCCGACCATGTTTTCTGTGACAAATACCGGTATAAATTTTCTTCCGTTGTGAACCGCCAGAGTGATACCGACCATTTCCGGTATGATTGTGGATCGTCTGGACCATGTTTTGATGACCCTGTTGCTGCGGGCCTGCTGTGCGGTGAGCACTTTTTTCATGAGTTTCGGTTCAATGTAGGGTCCTTTTTTTAGTGACCTGGGCATATGTTCTCCTGCTGGGTTCCTGGGTGCCGGTATTTAAGTTCTGACACCTGAACATTTTTTTTCTGGTACGGGGCGGTGCGTTACGCTTCGCTAACGCACCCTACTTTTCTGGATGCCGGGTGCTGGCACTTAACACCCGACACCTGACACCTGACACCTTTTTTTCTGATACCGTGCGGTGCGTTACGCTTCGCTAACGCACCCTGCGGTGCCGGGGTCTGGGTGCAGGACTTAACACTTAACACTTAACATGTAATGTAACTACCCTTTGAGAAAATCGGATGCTCCCGACTTCCGGCCCGGCCGGACACGGTTCCGGGGCGGATTCCGCTGTCGTCAGTCCGGTCGGTCGGTCTGCACAGGAGTCAGATCGTTATTCTGAATATATTCAGATGGTAACTGATTTTCTCTATAGGGGTGTTACATTACACACTTAACACTTAACACCTGACACTTAACACTTAACACTTAACACCTGACACCTGACACTTAACACCTGACACCTGACACCTGACACCTGACACCTTCTACCTTTTTGTGCGTTTTTTGACAATGTAGCGGTCGGTTTTTTTGTTGTTTCGTGTTTTGTATCCTTTACTGGGTACGCCCCAGGGTGAGCAGGGGTGGCGTCCGCCGGAGGAGCGTCCCTCGCCGCCGCCCATGGGGTGGTCTACGGGGTTCATGGCCACGCCCCGGACTTTGGGCCGTCTGCCGAGCCAGCGTTTTCTGCCGGCTTTGCCCAGGGAGATGTTTTCATGGATGACATTTCCGACCTGTCCGATGGTTGCCATGCAGGTGAGCAGAACCATGCGGACTTCCCCGGAGGGGAGTTTTACGAGTGCGTATCTGTCTTCTTTTGCCATGAGCTGGGCAAATGTTCCCGCGCTTCTGACTATCTGGCCCCCTTTTCCCGGTTTGAGTTCTATATTGTGGATATGGGTTCCCAGGGGGATGTTTCTGAGCGGGAGACTGTTTCCCGGACGGATGTCGGCATCGGGTCCGGCCATGATCGGGTCTCCCACGGTAAGGCTGACGGGTGCCAGTATGTAGCGTTTTTCCCCGTCTGCATAGTGCAGGAGTGCGATACGGGCACTGCGGTTGGGGTCGTATTCTATGGAGGCGACTTTTGCCGGTATGCCGATTTTATTCCGTTTGAAATCAATGATCCGGTAGTGCCGTCTGCTGCCGCCGCCCCGGTGCCGGGAGGTGATGCGGCCGTTTGCGTTGCGTCCGCCTTTTTTGTTCAGGGGTTTCAGCAGGCTTTTTTCCGGTTTTTCCCGGGTGATTTCCCGGTTTGCGGCAAATTCCTGGAATCTGCGTCCGGGTGATGTGGGTTTTGATTTTTTTATTGCAGCCATTCTGACTCCTCGTTATGCCCCTTCAAAAAATTCGATTCTTTCATTGGGCATCAGTGTTACCATTGCTTTTTTCCAGTCCCTGCGTTTTCCGGTAATTCTTCCGCGGCGTTTGACTTTGCCTTTTACCTGTATGGTTCGGACTTTTTGGACGCGCACGCTGAAGATTTTTTCTATGGCCTTGGCGATTTCTATGCGGTTGGCCCGGCGGTCCACTTCAAATGACAGCTGGTTGTTTTCTTCTTTCTGAATTGTGGTTTTTTCTGTGATCAGGGGCCGCCGGATGATATCATACAAATGATTCATGTGTTGAATCTCCCTTCTATCATTTTCAGACTGGACTCCAGCAGTATGAGGTCTTTGTATTTAAGTATGTCATAGACGTTGAGTCCCTCTGCCCGCAGTACTTTAATGCCGGGCAGATTTCTGGAGGAGAGTTCCAGCTTTTCGTTTTTTCCGTCTGTTACCAGCAGGGCGTTTTCCTTTCCGAGTGTGCGGATGACGGAAAGGAACGCTTTGGTTTTGATTTCTTCCATGTCAAAGCGGTCGAGCACTGTCAGTTCGTTGTCTTTGAGTTTGCTGCTCAGTGCCATTCTGAGGGCCAGTTTTCTGACTTTTTTGGGTACGGTGTAGGCATAGGACCGCGGATTGGGGCCAAAGACCGAGCCGCCGCCTCTGAGGAGGGGGGATTTGATGTTTCCCCGGCGGGCACGGCCGGTGCCTTTTTGGCGAAAGAGTTTCCGGGTGCTGCCTTTTACGTCGCTGCGGTGCTTTACGCAGGCGGTTCCGGAACGTTTTTTTGCCAGCTGCATTTTTACCACTTCATGGAGTACGGCCGGTTTGACCTCTGCATTGAATATGGTTTCGGGCAAATCGGTTTTTGAAACTTTTTCGCCTTTGCTGTTTATTATATCTACGAGCATAGTTTACTCCGCATGAACCGGCTGCGGTGCTGCAACCGGTATTTTTTTCCTTTTGTGGGCAATTTTATTTGTGTCTGCCGCTTTTTTCGATTTTGAGCAGGGCGGATCTGTGTCCGGGCACGGCCCCTTTGAGCAGAATGATGTTTTCTTCGGGCCGGATGTCCACGATTTCCAGGTTGGTGACGGTTTTTTTCTCGTTTCCGTAATGTCCGGGCATTTTTTTCCCTTTCATTACTTTGGAGGGCCATGCACTGCAGCCGATGGAGCCGGGTATGCGGTAGCATTTGCCGCCGTGGGTTTTGCGTCCGCCCCCGAATCCGTGTCTTTTGACCACTCCGGAAAATCCCCGGCCTTTGGTTTTGCCGGTGACTCTGATTTTTTCTCCGACGGCAAAGAGTTCGGTTCCAATGATTTGTCCGAGTGAGTAGGCCCGGGGTTCGCTGACGGCAAACTCCCTGAGTGCGGCGCAGGTTTTGGTGCCGCTTTTTTTCAGGTGGTTTTTCAGGGGTTTGCTGATGCGTTTTTCTTTTCTTGTGCCAAAACCCAGCTGCAGGGCATTGTATCCGTCTGTGGCCTGTGTTTTGATTTGTGTCACCACGCAGGGGCCGACCTGCAGCGCCGTTACGGGTATGCGTTTTCTGTCACTGGAAAACACGGCGGTCATTCCTATTTTTTTTCCGATTAGTCCTTTACACATAACACCCTTGCCTTTTGTGCAACGATTTTGCCCCGTGGCGGGCCTGTCCGGGGGCGGTTTTTTCTGGGGCGGTTAGTGGTTTTGTGTTTTTCGCCCGCCCGCCCGCGGATAAGTGCCGGTGAGGCTATAGTTTGATTTCCACATCCACGCCCGGGGACAGGTCCAGTTTCATGAGGGCATCCACGGTCTGCTGGGTGGGGTCGAGTATGTCCAGCAGGCGTTTGTGGGTGCGCATTTCAAACTGCTCCCGGGATTTTTTGTCTACATGGGGGGACCGAAGCACACAGTATTTGTTGATATTTGTGGGTAAGGGAATTGGTCCGACAACTCTTGCCCCGGTTTTATTCGCTGTATCTACAATATCCGCTGCGGACTGATCCAGCAGTTTGTGGTCATATGCCCTGAGGCGGATTCTGATTTTACTGTTCATTATCATTGGTTTTATGTCCCCGTTACTGGATGATGTCACTGACCACACCGGCCCCGACCGTGCGCCCGCCCTCCCGCACTGCGAAACGGAGTTCCTTTTCCATGGCTATGGGGGTGATGAGTTCGGCGGAGATTTTTACGTTGTCGCCGGGCATGACCATTTCCACACCTTCGGGCAGATTGAGGATGCCGGTCACATCTGTGGTGCGGAAATAAAACTGGGGACGGTATCCGGTGAAAAAGGGGGTGTGGCGGCCCCCCTCCTCCTTGCTGAGGATGTAGACCTCGGCCTCAAACTTTGTATGGGGGGTAATGCTGCCCGGATAAGCCACCACCTGCCCCCGCTCCACCTCGTCCCGCTTGGTGCCCCGGAGCAGCAGACCGACATTGTCGCCCGCACGCCCCTCGTCGAGCAGCTTGCGGAACATTTCCACTCCCGTGCAGACGGTTTTGGCTGTGGGGCGGATGCCAACGATTTCCACCTCACTGCCCACTTTCACAATCCCTCTTTCCACACGTCCGGTCACAACCGTGCCGCGGCCGGAGATGCTGAAAACATCCTCCACCGGCATGAGGAAGGGTTTGTCTATCTCCCTTTCGGGCTCGGGAATATAGGCGTCCACAGCATCCAGCAGGGCAAAGATGCACTTCGCCTCCTCGCTGTCGGCATCCTCGCTTTCCAGTGCACGGAGCGCACTGCCGCGGATGATGGGGGTGTCGTCGCCCGGAAATTCGTATTTGTCCAGCAGCTCCCGCAGCTCCAGCTCCACCAGCTCGATGAGCTCCTCGTCATCCACCATGTCGCATTTGTTGAGAAACACCACTATACGGGGAACTCCCACCTGGCGGGCAAGGAGGATATGCTCACGGGTCTGCGGCATGGGCCCGTCATCGGCCCCCACCACAAGGATGGCACCGTCCATCTGGGCCGCTCCGGTTATCATGTTTTTGATATAGTCGGCATGACCCGGGCAGTCCACATGGGCATAGTGGCGGACGGCCGTTTCATATTCCACATGGGCCGTGGCTATGGTGATTCCCCTCTCCTTCTCTTCCGGGGCCTTGTCTATCTGGTCGAAGGGTACAAACAGGGCCGATCCTTTCAGACCGCACATCTTGGTGATGGCAGCCGTCAGGGTGGTTTTGCCGTGGTCAATGTGCCCGATGGTTCCCACATTCACATGCGGTTTTGTCCTGTCAAATTTTTCCTTTGCCATTTTTTCCTCCGCTTACTGTTGATGAATATGTAAAAAGTCCGAAATCCGGGTATTTCAGCAGCTTAACATGCTGATTTTACTAAATCTGAATTCTGGAAAAATGACTTTTTACCGGTTCATCACTGTTTATTTTTTTGAAATCGGGCAGTTCCTTCACTCTTCGCCCAATATGCCTTGCCACCTGCTGAAAACCGGTTGCCGACGAACCGTTTCCACAAAAAAAGGCAGTGCTATAAGACTAATGATGAATCCTGTTCAGCAAAACACCACCTGCTGTCTTCCGAAATCCCGGATACCACTGAATGCCGCTCATCATTACTCGTATACCGCTACCAAAAAATGGAGCCCATGACCGGAATCGAACCGGTGAACCTCTTCCTTACCAAGGAAGCGCTCTACCGACTGAGCTACATGGGCCTTAATATGCTAATTTATAATTGCAAAACATAAAAAAATGGAGCGGGAGACGAGGCTCGAACTCGCGACATTCAGCTTGGAAGGCTGAAGCTCTACCAACTGAGCTACTCCCGCTTTTTAACAACCGTATGCAGGGCAGTACCTGCACAGAGCGAATGCTGCGCTGTACGCAGTTTTATTTTGCAGGAAGCTGTGCAGTTCCAATGATTCCTGTCAATGAGAAATCTCCTGCATTCAACCCGCATTCGGATGGTGGTGGGGGGAGGATTCGAACCTCCGAAGGCTTTGCCGACAGATTTACAGTCTGTTCCCTTTGGCCGCTCGGGAACCCCACCATTTTTTGATTTGGAGCCAACGGAGGGATTCGAACCCCCGACCCACTGATTACAAATCAGTAGCTCTGCCAGCTGAGCTACGTTGGCCAAATCTTTTCCGCTTTCAAAAGAACAAGGACTTTTACACGTTAATTCGGAAAATATCAAGTAAAAAATAATATATTTTTTAAGTCCGGATACTGTTTAATGGAAAATATTAGGAAATATGCATATATTTTCTCCGTTTTTTTCTGTTTTTCGCTATTTTTCAGCTATTTCTTTATATCATACTGAATAAACTGTATATAAATCCGGAAATCTTTTTTTCAAAATATGCCGATCCATCCTCAAATATCATAAAATATTAATATCTTTAAAAAATACATCAGAAACCTTCCTGCCGAATTTTTTCTTTCTCAGCATCGCAGCAAAGCAGTACCGCAGATCAGAACAATATCCGGGGATAAATCTTTCATATGCAAAAAATATATGTTATCAAACCTGTGCGATAAACTTCAAAAAACAAATGAGATGAATATGTAAAAAAAATCTGATTTCCGGTTTCTCTGTCATTCCGGTCAAGGCAGGGAACCATTATTTTCAGCAGGTTCCGCATCCCGGTTTTTGGCAAAGTAATGATTTTCTGATTTTTTACCGGTTCATCAATAAATGAGAGAGGAAAGAAACAGGTATAATGAAACTTTTTGACAGTCACTGTCACCTTAACGACCGTTCTTATGAAAAAGATTTTCCTGAAGTTCTCCGGCGGATGGAAACAGCCGATGTTAAAAAAGCAATGATTGTGGGAATCAACCGGCAGAATTCAGCCGGAGCCCTGCAACTGGCAGAAACCCGGGAGAATTTTTACGCATCCGTGGGGATTCATCCCCATGATGCCAAAAACTGCAGCAAAGAGGATCTGCTTTTCCTGCGAAATCTGGCCCGTCATCCCAAAGTGCTGGCCTGGGGGGAAACCGGTCTTGATTTCAACAGAATGTATTCCCCCAAAGAAGCGCAGGAAAACTGCCTGATTTCCCAACTTGCCATGGCAGAAGCGCTGCATCTGCCTCTGATTTTCCATGAACGCGACAGCAAAGGGAGATTTAAACAGATTCTGCAGACGCATTATAATAAGGATTGCGGCGGAGTGGTTCACTGTTTCAGCGGAAACCGGCCGGAAATGGAAACTTATCTGGAAATGGGGCTGTATATCGGAATTACCGGCATTGCCACCATGAAAAGCCGGGGGGCCGATCTGCGGGAACTGCTGACTTCCATTCCCGAAGACCGCATTCTGATTGAAACCGATGCCCCCTACCTGACACCGGCTCCGGAACGGAATAAATACAGGCGCAATGAACCGGCTTTTGTCAAAAGCGTATTGAAAAAAATTGCACAGGTACGGGGAAGTGACCCGGAAAGTCTGGCCGGGACAATATGGCAGAATACCTGCCGTCTGTTCCGGATTCCGGAAAATGCCGGATAATCAGGGAGCGGATAAAGACATCAACTATCCCCGTATCCGCCGCCGCCGGGGGTTTCCATGCGGATTATATCTCCTTTTGCCAGAGATCGGGAAAATTTCCCCGGCATTTCTTCAAACCTTCCGTCCCGGATCAGGATATTCCGGCCAGGCCGGCCCTTTTCACCACCTGCAATACCGTAAGGGGCATGTCTTCTCCGTTCGGAAAGCACTGTCACTTCCGCATCGGCCAGAAGACGGATCTCCCGCACCACTCCGTCCCCGCCCCGGAATCTTCCTTTTCCCCCGGAATTTCTGCGCACGGAATATTCTGTCACCTGAAAGGGATAACTGAATTCCAGTGCCTCAACAGGTGTATTGAGGGTGTTGGTCATATGGGAATGCACAGCGGATTCCCCCGGTCCCATCGCCGAAGCCCCCATGCCCCCGGCTATGGTTTCATAATAGGCAAAGGGACGCGTTCCGTCCATACCGCCGATGGTGATATTGTTCATGGTTCCCTGGCTCCCGGCCGGAATCCGGTCCGGCATGGCCATGTGCAGGGCCCCCAGCACCGCATCCGTAATCCGCTGGGAAGTTTCCACATTTCCCCCGGCCACAGCTGCGGGAAATGCGGCATCCGTTATGGTTCCTTTTTTTGTAATCACTTCCAGCGGTTTTGCTGCCCCGGCATTGGTGGGAATATCTTCCCGCACCAGGGTTCGGAAAACATAAAGAACCGCGGACAGGGTAATGGCCCGCACCGCGTTGACACTGCCGCGCACCTGGGGATCGGATTGGGAAAAATCTATCACCGCACTGTCGCCCCGGATGTCAATACGCACCCGGATGGCGATATCCTCCCTTCCCATGCCGTCATCATCCAGCAGATCTTCAAAGTAATACGTTCCGTCCGGTATTTCCCCAATGCTCTTCCGGATAATCCGCTCGGAATAGTCCATGAGTTCCCGTGCATAAAATTTCACGGTTTCCGCGTCATATTTTTCCACCAGTTCCCGGACGCGCCGCACACCGGTAATATTGGCCATGATCTGGGCTGCAAAATCCCCTTCTCTTTCCACCGGGGTGCGCACGTTGTTCAGAAAAAAAGCCATGAGTTTTTGGTCTATTTCCCCGTTTTCCACAATCTTTACGGGAGGAATAATAATACCTTCCTGGTAGAGGGAAGACGACAGGGGCATGGACCCGGAACTCATGCCGCCCACATCCGCATGGTGCGCCCGGTTGGCCACATAAAAAGCAGGAGAATCTTCTTCCCCGATAAAAACCGGGGCCACGATGGTAATATCCGGCAGATGTGTTCCCCCTTTAAAAGGATCATTGAGCATAACCATATCCCCATCGGAAAAAGTATGCGCCCGGATAGCCGAATGCACGGACAGGGGCATGGACCCCAGATGAACCGGAATATGCGCTGCCTGGGCAATCATATCGCCCCGACTGTCAAACACCGCACAGGAAAAATCCCGCCGTTCTTTAATATTGGGGGAAAAAGCCGTCCGGTTCAGGGTAACACCCATTTCCTCGGAAACCGAGGCAAAACGGTTTTTAAAGACTTCCAGTAAAATGGGATTTATTTTCATAGAAATTCCTATCCATTATATAATCAGGCCGGCAGGGTGCGTTAGACCCTGGCCGTAACGCACCATGCCGCGGTGTGCTGCGGTGCGATAGGCTTCGTCAACGCACCTTAGGGGTATGCTGTGTACGGGGCGGAGCCCCGTAACGAGTGAAAGCTGTACGGAGTGCGAAAAATAAGGTGATTTATTAACTCAAAAACGACACCCTGATGTCATTTTGGAAACTTGGCATCTGTAATTTCAATAAGTTGAAGCTGATAAAATATAAAGCCGCCATTTTTTACTGGACAAAAGTATTAGCCTTAACCATTTAAATTTATTTGATTTTACCTGAATCAATGTCAGACAGGTGTCATTTTTGAGTATTCAAATGAATATACCCAATAAGATGAATCGGTAAAAAGTCCAAATTTCAAAAATCGCTGTTAATAAAATCAGCAGATTAATATGTATCAAAACCTGATTTTCCGACTTTCTACGAGACCATCAAAATTGATGAACCGGTAAAAAGTCATTTTCCCGGAATTCAGTCTTAATAAAATCAGCATGTTAAATTGCCGAAAAACCCGGATTTCGGACTTTTTACAGATTCATCAAAATTAAATCGCTCAATTTGGGTTAAAGTCCTTCAGTTTGATTTTTGTGATCACTCGTTCACCGCGCCGATTTAAGAGCTCAATTTCCGGACGCATGACAAGACCTTCAGGCGGTGTTTTTCTGAGTCTGGATTTATAGCCGCTTCTGACCATTTCAATTCCATCAGAAAGCGTTCCTTTTCCGACAACCGGCACAATATCAACGCCTAATTTACCGGCAATATCTTCGACATTATGACGTTCGAGCCAAATGCCGTCAACTTGAACATCAAACAGAATAAAACTCACACCGTCAGGGATATAATTCCCGCCGCCTTTTTGAATTTTTGCGCCATAACCTTCACCATAAAGGCATAATGGGGGGAGCTTATACAGGGCAAATGTATCAGACTGAAATATACCTTCCAGTGTTTCAAGCAGGAATTTCGGTGTATCCGCGCGGTCTGTCTTTCCGGCAAATGTCACGGTGTCACCATTCCACTGTACACGGATATTTGTGCCATCTACTTTTTCGGTGAAAACCCATGTGTTTTTTTTCAGAAATTCAAATTCAGCTTTTGAGTACCGGCCTTCAAGTAATTTTTGATATTTCGTGTCCGGGTCGCGCAGGAAAACAGTTTGAATTTTATGATATTTTTTCATTGTTTACATTTCCTCCATCCCTTGACAGGTGTGTTATAACATTGAGGTATTTTTATGAATATACGGTTCCAATTTTGATGGATTCGTAAAAAGTCCGAAAATCAGGTTTTGATACATATTAACACTCTGATTTTATTAATAGCGATTTTTGAAATTTGGACTTTTTACCGATTCGTCATCTTTATTTACCAGCAATATATCCTGATTTTGGCGAGACGTATGAATAATGCAGACTAAAGAATATATTATTCTGACTGGGCAGATGTCTCACAATACCACTGCCAGGTTTTCTGTATTCCTTCTTCCAGACCGATTCTGGCCTGCCAGCCCATTTTTCTGATTCGGGATATATCCAGAAGTTTCTGCGGGGTTCCGTCCGGTTTTTCCCTGTCCCAAATCACTTCACCATCATATCCTGTCACGCGCCCTGCTGTCTCTGCCAGCTCCCGTATTGTCTGATCTTTCCCGCTTCCGATGTTCAGCAGAAATGAATGCAGGGAGGGAATATTTTCCTGATTCATGAGCCAGACACAGGCATGGGCCAGATCATCCGCATATAAAAATTCCCGTCTGGGCGAACCGGTCCCCCAAAGAACCACCCTGGGATTTTTTCTGTTTTTTCCTCCCTTTGTATTATCTTCGCCCGGGGAATATCCCAGGGCATCTCCTATATCTTCCGAAATACTTCCGAAACGGATTTCATCCCGCTTTATCCCTTCCCAGTCTCCGGACTGCGCCAGTTTTGCCAGGTGGAATTTGCGGATAAGGGCCGGGAGAACATGGGAATTCTGTAAATCGAAATTATCATTGATGCCGTATAAATTTGTGGGCATCACCGGGATAAACTGTGTGCCGTACTGCCGGTTATAAGACCGGCACATTTCTATGCCCGCGATTTTGGCAGTGGCATAGGGGGCGTTGGTCGGTTCCAGGGGGCCCGTCATTAAATACTCTTCTTTCATGGGCTGGGGGCAGAGCCGGGGGTAAATGCAGGAACTTCCCAGAAAGAGCAGTCTTTTCACTCCGCACCGGTAAGCCGCATGAATTACATGATTCTGTATCGCCAGATTGGTATAAATAAAATCCGCAGGATAGGTCTCGTTCCCCAGAATCCCGCCGACTTTTGCTGCGGCCAGAAATACATAATCCGGCTTTTCCTGACGGAAAAAATCTTCCACAGCCTCCTGCCGGGTCAGGTCCAGTTCTGCATGGGTTTTACATAGGATATTGAAATATCCCTGCTGTTTCAGTTCTCTGAAAATGGCCGAACCTGCCAGGCCCCGGTGCCCGGCAAGATATATTTTTGCATCTTTTTTCATTTATCATCCTTATGTCTTTGATGTTCCAATATAAGACGATATTTCAAAAATTCCCATAGTCCGCACCTGCCAACGTCTGTGATCTGATCCTGACAAAAAAGCACTGCTGCATGGTCAATTTATTTTTCAGATAATTCAGCTCCGGCAGATCGGAAAGTTTCCGAAGAAGTGCAAAAATTGTATTTTTGCATAAGGGAACAGGGAGGTGCAGCCATGGGAAAATATAATTTTCGGATAATGGATCAAATCCGCTGATGAACCGGATTCCGCCCTCTCCCGGAAACCTGCAGCATAGGTCCGGCACGGGCGGCTTTCGGGGCGTATACAACAGGCCCCTGCAGAAAATGTCATCTGCCATTTTCATATTGACAAAACCTGTTACGCTGTCAACGTTAAAATGACAGGTATGCAACACCCTGAAATTTCGCAGGGGCGTATTGCATACGCCTCCGGACACTCCGCTGACGGGCGTATGCAATACGCCCCTGCGGTTTAGGCAGATGTTCCGGATATCCCTCATTTTAACCTTGACGAGACACTAGCGGAGACAGCGGTAATAACTGTCGGCCTGATATACCGCAGCCAGGGGATTATGTCCCAGCAGACGGTCTTTCACGGCCAGCACTGTGCAAAGTGCTTCCGAGTATTTGAGAAAAAGAGAGTCATGTCCCACACAAAGGCCCAGCATGACATTAAAATCGGTCTTTTCCTCATTCATTATCATTGCCTGCAGGACCGGGTTGCACATGGCCTCGGGCTTTCCCATGGCAATTTTCTGCTCATCCCGGATGCCGATTTTTTCCTTGGGAATCCGGCCCGCCTTACATGCTGCCGAGATGATTTCAAAACCGCGGGCGGAAAATATTTTTTCCACCACAGCGGCCTCTTTCCGCAGACCGATACAGAAAGCCAGTCCCAGCCGCTGATAGTCCATTTTTCGGGCAAAGGCCGTAATTTCTTCTATTCTCGTCATTGCCGGTCTGACATTTTCATATCCGGCTTCCCGGTTGGCATAACCTTCGGATTCCTGAATAGACGACTGCCGGGCAAATTCCATCAGGGCCGGATCATTTTTGTATTCTGACAGGCTTTGCTGTATCAGCCCGCTTTTGTTCACAGTGGGGCAGAAATCCGGGGCACTGCCCTCTTCTTTTCTGCATAATCTCTCCGCTGCCCTGTAGGGACAGCGGGCGCAGTTGGGGGATAAAGAAGTCATTTTTTCCTCATTGCTAAACCGGTTAGGGATTTGCTGCTGAAAAAATCTGAAACAGTGGGATAAGCCGGTGATTTTCCGGATAAGAGTTTTTCAGCACTTACTGAGCAGAAATCATAATGGGAAATGACTGCGTTTTCATAAACGACCATGAGTTATGACTCACAACAAAACATGAAAACTGTACGGAGTGCGAAAATGAAGACCGAAGCCGGTTTTTCGCAGACACTTTCATATAAACAGCCATGAACCGTGACTCACAAAGAAACATGAAAGTAGGTTGGGTTAGCGAAGCGTAACCCAACAATATCATATATTTGTGTCGGGTTACGCTTCGCTAACCCGACCTGCGGTGACAGACTTTCTTATAAACCACCATGCCCTGCCGGGCACAACGAAGCATGAAAGTCACCGGTAATATGCAAAAAACCGCTTCGCTTATTTTTTGCACTCCGGAGACTTTCATATAAACGGTCATGACCTGCATTCACAACGAAACATGAAAATACACCGCAGAGACGCACACCGTGCGTCTCTGCAGGAGACTTTCATATAAACGGCCATGACTGACGGTCACAACGAAGCATGAAAGTCTTTTTATACCGGACGCGGAGCGTCCCGCAGCCCGTTCCCACGCGGAGCGAGGGAACGGGGTGGGCGGGGAGACTTTCTTATAAAACTCTTCATCTTTTTATCTGCGCACCTCCGACAATTTTGGACAGGCTGCCGATATATTTTTCGGTTTCCCTGGTCTGGGCTGCCAGTTCTTCGGCAGCTGCTGCCGATTCCTGAGAGTTGGCAGCCACCTGCTGCGCGGCTTTGTCAATTTCATTGACAGCTTTGCTGAGCTGTTCAATGCCGCGGGATTGTTCTTTGCTGGCAATGGTAATGGTTTCTGTTTTTTCTCCCATCGCTGTGGCAGATTCGATAATATCGGTAAAATCATTATTCACCAGCTGAATGGACCGGGCGGCTTCAGAAATACGCGTTAAGGTATTATGTAAAAGTTCCTGGGTTTTCTGCGCGGCTTCGGATGTATGGGCCGCAAGATTTTTTACCTCATCGGCCACAACCGCAAAACCTGCCCCCGCATCTCCTGCCCGGGCCGCTTCCACGGCAGCATTCAGGGCCAGCAGATTGGTCTGAAATGCAATTATTTCAATATCTTTGATAATCTGTGCTATGTCATCGCTGTCCGATTCAATCTGCACCATATTACGGGTCAGTTCCATGAGAGACTTCAAAGACCGCGCGGATTTTTCGATATTTTCGCTCATCAGCTCTTCTGTTCCCCGCGTCATAACAGAAGTTTCCTGGCTCATGGCGGCCATTTCCTCAATCGCGGCAGAAGATTCCTCAATGGCCGCGGCCTGTTCACTGACATTTTCGGCTACCAGCTGACTGCCGATGGCAATTTCATCGGCTGCCGCTGCCATCTGCTGCGCAATTTCTTTCAGACCGTCAATGGTCTGATGTACCGGAACCGTTACTGTTTTGCGCAGAACAAAATATACAATGCTGATGACAGCTCCCAGAATTATCAGCGTAACCGCCAGTATATGAATGATTATCCGCTTAATTTTATTTTTTATATCCGCTTTTATCTCTTCAATGCGCTGTTTCAGTTCGGCTTCGGATGCTTTTGTACGCGCGCTGAGTTCTGCCTGTTTTTTGTTCAGAATTACATCAATGTCATCCGTATAAATACCTGTGCCGATAATCCAGTTCCAGGGTCTAAACAGCTGCACATATGAAATCTTGGGCTGCGGTTCTTTCTCACCGTAACGGGGCCAGTAATAATCCACATATCCTTCGCCTTTTTCCAGGCAGACACGCACAAATTCCACAAAAAGATGTTTGCCGTTGGGATCTTTATATTCCCCAAGATGACTGCCATCGAGTTCCGGTTTGTAGGGATGCATTATCATGATGGGCTGGGTGTCGTTAATCCAGAAATAATCTTTGCTTTCAGGGCCGTAACGGATATTTTTAATATTTTCCGAAACATCTTTCTTTAACTGTTCCTCTGCCGTTTCCAGGTACACCCCTGAACCGATAATCCAGTTCCAGGGTCTGAACAGTCTGACAAAAGAAAGTTTGGGAACCGGCTGCTCCGAATTGTATCCGGGCCAGAGGTAATCAACAAATCCCTCCCCTTTCTCTTTACATATTTCGGCAAATTCCACGAACAGTTTTTTGCCTGTGGCATCTTTGTATTCTCCCAGGTCCCTTCCGTTGAGTTCGGGTTTGTAGGGATGCATAATCATATGGGGCCGGGTATCATTGATCCAGAAATAATCTTTGTTTTCAGGGCCGTAACGAAGATTTTCTATCAGATGCAGGGCCTTTGCCTTCTGTTCTGCGGGGGACAGACTGCCGTCCCGGGAAAGGGTCTGCAGTATTCCGAACACTGTGTCCACGGTGTTCCGGATCTGCTCTGCAAAAACAATCCGCAGTTTTTCAGGATCATGCGCGTCATCATAGGCTTTTTGCAAAACACTCATGGCGACCTGCACCTGGGATTTCAGGAATTCTTTCTTTTTGGCAATCAGTTCCCTGCTGAATTCCGATGCCTCCCGTTTTCCGTTTTCCCTGATACGGGAGATATGCTCCGTATTCAGTGTTTCCATACGGCGGATTGCCATATCCCCTGTTTTGTGAATACGGTTAACAGCCAGTATGCCGAGTCCCAGAGCAGTCAGCAGAATGGAAACCAGCACGAGTCCGATGATTTTGGCATGAATTGTTTTCAGACCCGGTCTCAAACGTATTATCATATAACAGTCTCCGATTTATCCGTTTTCCTGCACACTGATTCCCCGGCATATTCCATCCGGGACAACCGTAAAAACGTATCCGGGGGAAAATTTTTCGATCTGCTGATAATAGACACGAAATCAGAAAAAAATGCAAGCATTCTTTCAAAGAAGGGATTCTGCTCCGCTGTCCATTTTTTTATTTTCTGATATGCCGGATAATCTCTTAAAAATAAGGTATTCTGATGAAAGTCCAATCACGGGGCAAATCCCTGATCCCAAAATTCCCCTCGGGGCCGAAGGGGTGGGATGCCGGGAAAAAAAGCGGAACATTTTTTATTCAGAGGGAAATTCAGGGGAGGCATTCTCCGGCACATGGGCAGCAGAAGCGGAATCCGGGCCCGTTCCGCGGCCGGACAAAGTCGCCGCGGCTGTCTTCCGGGATTGAGCATTTTTATCTTTTTTTTCAGGAAACTGTTCAGCCCCCAGCACTTTTTCCAGAATCACTTTGCTGACCAGATAGGTGGGGCGGATGCCTTCGTCTCCCATTTCCCCGGCAGCCAGGGTCTGACCGCTGATAAGAGGATTGTCTGAAGCATAGTAGGCGTAGCGGACTTTCACATCCCTGGAAATATGACCCTTGATCATGGCCGCGCTGATGGCCCGCTGGTAGTGCCCCCCCTCCATTTCCAGACCAACTGTGTTCCAGCTTTTCTGGAAACGCTCCAGCATATCCCGGTTCTGTAAAGATGTTCCCAGCACTGTGATCAGAGGGCCGGTAAAAATACGGATGCCTTCGGGACTGCTGAAATCCTCTTCTTTCAAATCATTTTCAAAAATATAATTATCAGACGTGCCTTCAATCACATGGGCTGTTGCCAGCATAATATCGCCTTTTTTGCCCGGAAGGATACCGGCCTTTCCCATAACAGAAACAGAATGCACATTCATCTGCTCACTGTATCCGTCTTCAGTGCAGGGATTCAGCAGATTGTCCATGACCTCAAAGTCCGGGG
>JAABRU010000071.1 GCA_011390755.1 Desulfobacteraceae bacterium
ATTCCGTTTCTCTTCATTTTGGCACTCCAGAAATTTCTTAACGTAACGGCATTGGGGCGGAGCCTGGGAACGAGTTAAATATAATATTGGCATGATGCTTGCGGAGCAGATTGAGAGAAGAGGGGAAATAAGAGGGAAGACAGAAGGCAGAACACTTCTTATACAGAAACAGATCAGCAGACGTTTCGTTTCACTTTCCCCTTTACTTGAAACACAGACTCCGCAATTCCGGTTCGGATATGCTGGACAGATTCGGGGAAAGCATCTTTGATTTCAGGAATCTGAAAAATGCCGAAAAGTGTTGGGATGATTACGGGAAAGAGGGAAATGCCTGAAGGCACGGTTCCGGGTACGGTAGCTGCCGGAAACCGGGCAGGGAAATCCCGGCGACTCCCATTATCCCGGGGGAATCCCGGAGCCGGGTGGCAGTGCTGCACAAAGATCTGAATCCGGAACCGGCTGAAATTACCGGGTTCCGGCTTTTGCCGGAATGACGGAAAATTTGAAATCCGGACTTTTACCGCTTTTATCAATTGACAGTCCAAAAAAATCGGATTTTTTCAAAAAATCCGATTTTTTTATGTATGATTATGCCTAAGCAGTTATCAACCGGCAGATGTGGGTTGAATTTTAATTTCCACCCTGCGGTTTTTCTGCCGTCCTTCCGCGGTGTTGTTGTCGGCAACCGGCATGGTTTCACCGTAGGCCGCTGTCTGAATCAGCGCGGAATTGACACCCCTCCGCACAAGCAGCTCTCTGACAGCATCCGCCCGTTTTCTGGACAGCTCCATATTATAGGCATCTTTTCCCCGGCTGTCGGTATGTCCCTCTACAATAACACTGGTCTGGGGATACTGGGCCATGATATTGGCAATCCGGTCAATTTCCGAATACAGACCGGGGCGGATTTCTGCGGAATTGGTATCAAAAGATACATCTCCTTTCAAAACAATGGCCAGCAGATTTCCTTCCCGGCGCACGGCTGCTGCCTCGGAGCTTGCCAGTGCCTGACGGTATTCCTGCTCCTGCTTATCCATCATATGCCCTACACCTGCCCCGATGGCCCCGCCTGCGGCCGCGCCTGCCAGTGCTCCGCCGACCGTTGATTCGGTATTTCTTCCCAAAGCCTGACCTGCCGCGGCACCGATAATAGCCCCGCCTGCGGAGCCGATGGCAGCTCCGGTTCCGGTTTTGGTCGCACATCCGCTGAATGCCAGTGTCATTGCCAGAAAAAGCAAACTCAGTTTTTTCATTTTTACCGTACTCCTTTCATACTTTGCTTTGCGGTTTATAAAAAATGCTCATCCGGCTCTGTAACGCCGGACAGATATTCTCAGTAGATCGAAAAGTTTCCCCCGGATACGGTTTTACGGCTGTCCCGGAGTGCGGAAACTGTATTTCTGCACCGCCGCATCTCCCGGCTGACCCGTGCAGAAATACAATTTTTGCACTTCTCCGGAAACTTTTCGATCTGCTGATTCTGTATTTTAAAGAAGAGATATAAATAAGTCAATGTAATAAAGAAAAGATTCGGGGAATATCCGGGAAATATTATCATTGTTCTGATTTTTCCGACCGCCGGATTTTTTCTGCACTGCAAGCTGTTCCGGATTGTTTTTTTTCCGCTTCGGCATGATTCCGGATTTTCACAGCGCCCGTTTTTTTCACCTCTTCATCCAGTTTGCCCAAAACATCACGGAATTCATTATCCCATTTTCGGGTTTCTTCCAAAACAATGCTGTTGACATCATTTACCAGCAGTCTGCAGCGTTCTGTCACCTGTTTCATATTATCATGACCCGGAAATTCACCCGCGAATATTTTGGCATCTGCAATTTCCAGGTCAAAAATATTCATGGCAACCCGGATTTTCATCATGGCATCGGTATAGCGCATCCAGCCGCTGGAAAGACCGAAAAAACGGTCAAACAGAACCAGAGCACCGCCCGCGGCCATCAGCACACTGGCCCAGCCCGGAGAAAAAAGGGGAATGCCCGCGGGGCTTTTAAATATTTCTGTCAGAATCGGAATGATTCCGCCCAGTGCCAGCAGAAGAATGACCAGAAAGCGGAGGCATTTTACCCAGCGTCTTTTGCGTTTTTTTTCTGTGGCATACCAGTTGAAAGCGTCCGCTGCGGTGTTACGGGAATAGCGGATGATCATTTCAATGGATTCAGAACTGTTTCCCCCTTCCCATGAAACCTGGGAGAGATCCGGGATATTCATATCCTGTTTTGACATTTTTTCTCCTCTTTTCTGTCCCCCCGCTGATCAATATCAGCAGATCGAAAAGATTCTGTTTCCGGCCGGCAGTGCCTCCGCTTTCAGACTCCCCTCCCTGGGGGAGGGGCGGGGGGAGGGTGAAAATCAGCCTTTCCCCCTCTCCCCGGCCCTCTCCCGCCCGGGGAGAGGGGGAAATTCAGGAACTTTTCGATCTGCTGAACGTCAGTGATGTAAAAAAATCCGCATTCTTTTCCCATCTGCGGTTCAGCCGCCGATGGAAGACATGACCGATTCGATATTTTCCCTGTTTTCCGAATTCAGGGTATGGGCCATGGGTTTGTAACGGATGGCTTTGAAAAAAATTTCCACGATTTCATCATCGGAAGCCCCCTTACGCAGCGGGCTTTTGATGTCGGTCTGCCGGTCGGACAAAAGGCAGGGACGCAGGCAGCCGCTGGCCGTCAGGCGCAGGCGGTTGCATTTATGGCAGAAATGATGACTCAGGGGCCGGATGAAACCGATTTCTCCGGCAAATCCTTCTGCGCGGAAACGTTCTGCCGGACCGTCAAAGGAAGTGTTTTTTAGGGGATACAGTTTTGCGATCCGCCTGATTTTTTCCATAATCTCCGGGGCCAGCAGCCGTTTTCTTTTTTCTTCCTCTGTGGCCGTAAAGGGCATATATTCGATAAAGCGCATGTGAAAAGGGCGTGATTTGGCAAGCAGGGCAAGTTCTGTGAGTTCATCATCATTCACCCCGTTCATGGCCACCGTATTGATTTTGATGGGATGAAAACCCAGTTTCAGGGCTTTTTCAATTCCGGCCCAGACTTCCTTAAACGCATCGTGCCCGGTAATGCGTTTATATTTTTCCCTGTCCAGCGTATCCAGACTGATATTGAGCCGCCGGATACCCGCCGTTTTCAGTCTTTCCAGATTTTTTTCCAGCAGCACCCCGTTGGTAGTTAAGGAAATATCCTTTATCCCCGGAATCTGTCCCAGTTTTTCCAGAAAGGCATATACGCCTTTGCGGACCAGGGGCTCTCCCCCTGTAATGCGGACTTTGCTGATGCCCAGCCCCACACCGATGCGGATGATCCGGAGAATTTCTTCGTATCTGAGAATTTCCGAATGGGCAAGCCAGCGGAAATCTCCGCCGGGGGGAAGGCAGTACATACATTTCAGATTACAGCGATCCGTAATGGAAACCCGCAGATAATTCAGGTTCCGGTTATACCTGTCGGTCAGTTTTGACATCTTCAGCAAATTTCCTTTGAGTTAATGATAAATGATAAATGATAAATGATAAATGCTTAATGTTGAATGCTTAATGCTGATAAACCCGTAAAAAGTCGGTCAGAAAAAAAATCTGCCACATTCAGCAGATCGAAAAGTTTTCCCCGGATACGGTTTTACAGCTGCCCCGGAGTGCAAAAATTGTATTCATGCAAAAATGCAATTTTTGCACTCCTGCTTTTCTGCACTCACTGCTTCACAGGGGGCATTTGTCGCCCGGTTACATGCAAAAATGCAATTTTTGCACTCCTACGGAAACTTTTCGATCTACTGACATTATAATGCGGCTGTATCAGCATTTTACATCAATATATTATGGTCAGAATGTTCGGTTCTGACTTTTTACGAAACCATCAATATTCAATGCTTAATGTTCAATGAACCTATGGATTTATCCACAGCTATACTCGAACCCCTCCCCCCGAACACCTGACACCTGACACCGAACACCTGACACCGAACACCTGACACCTCCCCCCGAACACCTGACACCTCCCCCCGAACACCTGACACCTGACACCGAACACCTGACACCGAACACCTGACACCTGACCCCGAACCCCTGACACCTCCCCCCGAACACCTGACACCTCCCCCCGAACACCTGACACCTAACCCCGAACACCTAACCCCTGACCCCGAACACCTACTTCCCAATACAGAAATTGCTGAATATCCGATCCAGTACATCCTCTTTGACGGTCAGGCCGATGATTTCCCCCAGAAAATCAAGGGCATCCTGCAAATCAATGCTGATGAGTTCAAAGGGAAGTTCATTTTCCATTCCCTCCACTGCGGTTTTTACAGCAGTGAGGCTTTTTTCCAGGGCCTGTTTATGTCTCAGATTGGGGATGACAGTACCGGCGGCTTTTTCTTTTCCGGAAGACCGCAGCACAGTTTCGGCAATGAGGTCTCGGAGTTTGTCTGTTCCGCGGTTCTGCAAAGCGGAAATGGTGATGCGGGGCAGATGTGCCCAGGCTTTGGGGATTTCCGCCTCTGCCCCGGCATTTTTCAGATCCGATTTGTTCCGGATCCATATCAGGGGTTTGCTGCCGATGGCTGAAAAAACAGCATGATCTTCTTTGGTGACGGGGCTGCCCGTATCAGTCATGAACAGAATCAGATCAGCCTGCTGTATCCGTTCCCGGCTTCTTTCAATACCGATTTTTTCCACGGGATCATCACTGTCATGAACCCCCGCGGTATCTGTCAGCACAATGGAAATGCCCCGGATCAGCAGGTTTTCTTCAATCATATCCCGCGTGGTTCCGGGTACAGGGGTAACAATGGCCCTTTCTTTGCGCAGCAGACGGTTCATGAGACTGGATTTGCCCACATTGGGTTTTCCCGCAATGGTCAGGCGCAGTCCCTCCCGGAGAACATGGGCATCTTCATAGCGTTGCAGAAGTGTTTCCAAAGGCGGGCAGACATGTTCCTTTATCTCTTTGAGAATACGTTCTGTGCGGATTTCTTCGCCGGTGTCTTCGGGAAAATCAATTGCGGCCGCGGTTTCGCTCTGTATCTGCAGCAGTTTTTCCCGAATCATTTCAATCTGCTGTTTCAGTTCTCCCCGTACCTGGGCGGCCGCGGCTTCCGATGCGTCTGCACTTCCGGCTTCTATGATGTCCATTACGGCTTCGGCCCGGGTCAGATCTATTCTGCCGTTGAGAAAGGCCCGCCGGGTAAATTCTCCCGGCTCTGCCAGACGGACACCTTTTGCCATAAGCAGTTCCAGTATTTTCCGCAATACAGCCGGGCCCGAATGGGCCTGAATTTCCACCACATCCTCACAGGTATAGCTGCGGGGGGATTTCATGCAGACCAGCAGCACTTCATCCACCACCCTGCCCCCGGCAGTGCGGATATATCCGTGATACATGCGGTGGGAAATGAAATCCCCGGGTTTCATCCCCTTTTTTTCCGGGTCTGCGGATTTGGAAAACAGGGAGGCCGCAAGGGGCAGGGCATCGGGGCCGGAAATCCGTATAATGCCGATGCCCCCTTTTCCCGGCGGAGTGGCGATGGCCGCAATATTGTCCTTATCTCCCAACATATGGCAGTTTATTCTGTATTTTTTTTCAAAACGGTGATGGTTTTATAAGATCCCGACGGCAAAAATTCGCTCATCTGCCCGATGAACCAGGGAAAATTCAGGCCGGATATGAGCAGCACCCAGGTCAGTGCAAAAGAAAAATGCTCTGTTTTACGGGGTTTGTTAATAAAGGAAAAGACGTTGCCCAGCAAAACATTCGGACGGGAGGAACTGCTGATCAGTGCGGAATAGAGAAAAGGGCCGATGCAGACTGCAAGCAGTACGCAAAGAACCACAATCCATGTGTATTTGACCGGCACCCACCGGGCCAGCAGGGTCCGCCGGATAAAAAGGCCGGTCTGGGCATAACTGCAGCTGTAGAGAAAAAAGCCCGCGGCAATCTTCATGTCTTTGGAAGATATGCCGGGAATACTGTCTTTCTGAAAAAATATGATCAGAAATGTCAGTCCTGTCATCAGGAATATCCAGGCAATACCGCTGGCGGCCCCGCTGTATAAGAAAAACGCGGGAATCCGCAATATTTTCATCCGGGGAATGGCGGCGCGCACACGGGGACTCAGTTCGTCTTTTTCGCTGACCGCATAGAGAAAGGCAAAGCAGAATACAGATACGGAGAGAAAAAACCAGAATTCCACGCCCGCGTATATGCGGTAATGATGCCCGTAGGCAAAGGCCAGGCCCCCGCAGATTAGCCAGACACTGCAGATATACAGCCGTATTCCCAATGCCCGGTTTGCAGAGGAGGGGCTGATTTTGGCCTTTGCCAGCACATAAAACAGACCCATAAACAGACCTGTCAGCAGCAGGGCAAGGGAGGCCGTCATCCAGAAACCCCCTGTGCCGATGCGACTGCCGATGCCGGAGCGGAGCATGTCTTTTGCCGTGCCCATAATGGCCGAACCGCCGCTGATGAGCAGGCCGAAGGTGATGAGGATCAGGACCATACCGGCCAGACGGTTGGAAGAGTTGCATCCCATGCAGAGGGCAAACTGAATGGCCGCGGTGATGCCCATAAAAGCCATGCTGAGGGTAATAAAAACCGAGGGCAGATCCACCCCGCGCAGAAAATAGGTGAAGGTCATAAAGGGGAGGCATACACTGAAAAAAAGCAGGGAAATCACCATTCCGGCATAGAGTTTTCCCCGGATGACGGCTCCGGGGCTGATGGCTGTGGAAAAAAGCAGGTCCATGTTTTCCGCGCTGCGTTCCATGCCCATGCGGATGCCTGTATATCCGGGAACAAAGAGAATGGTGGCAAATACCAGTATGCCGAAGAGTGCTTCAAAGGTATCCCTGCCCATGCCCCCGGGCCGTTGATTTGCCGCAGAAAGGAATGAGCCGGTGGTAACAGCCGCGGCCATTGCCAGCAGCATTATCAGCAGAAAAAGCATGAGGATTCCCGCCAGCAGACGGCTTTGCACTGCCTGCCGCAGTTCCCGCACAACAATGGGGTTGAGGTGGTCGTCAATGGCATCTGTGATTTTTTTGAGCATGTCTGTGATACCCTGTTCATTCATCAGGCACTATGGAAAATCTGCCTGTATTTCCGGGTTTTCATTCGGTCCATATTTTCGGGGTTTTCAAAAAGTCCGGAGGTCTTCAGTATTCAAATCAGGATTCCTTCCCGCATGATATTCCCAGCAGATCGGAAAGTTTCCGGAGAAGTGCGGAAACTGTATTTCTGCATGGGGCAGCCGGGAGATGCGGCGGTGCAGAAATACAGTTTCCGCACTCCGGGACAGCCGTAAAACCGTATCCGGGGAAAACTTTTCGATCTGCTGATTCTGATAAACCGGTGTCCGGTCTGCCCCTTTGCAAATGCTCCCCTCCGACAGACCGGGGGAGCATCTGTTTATCCTTTTCTTTTTTGCATTGCCTGTCATATATTATGAAAAGGATTGACGGAATGATGGTTGTCCGTTTTTTTGTTCATGGCCAGGATCACCTCTTTCACGCCTTCGACTTTTTCCGCAGTGGTTTTTATTTTATCAGAGATATCATTTCTGACATCCAAGGGAATTTCAGCAGTACCGATATTTACAATGCCGTCGTTGGCTGCAACGATTGTTTTCGGTGATATTGTTACAATTGCCGCATGAACTTTTGCAGAAAGAAGTGAATCATTAAGGATTTTTTTGGATTCGGGACTTGTTTTAAAGTTCGGTTTCTGAACAGTCTGGCAGATTAATTCAGCAGCATTTTCAACTGTCAGGTTTTTTATATGAAGAACCATATCATAAAGTCTGCTGTCCCATGTATCAATGCCGTAAATCCCCAGTCCCCATTTTCTGCGCTCGTCATCATCTTTTTTTAAAATATAAAGTGCTTTTTCTTCTGAAATATTTTCACGTTTTGCTTCTTCTTTTATCCGTTCTTCCATATCCGCTGTGATTCTGATTTTTAGCACACCGGGGATATTGAGTAAAAAATAGTGACCTGCCAGTCCGTGGTAAACGATATTATCTTTTTGGATATGCTGCAAAAGAGCTTTGCGGATATAACTCAGATAGCGTTCTTTGCCATGAGTGAATCTTTCAAGAACGGACGGGGCATCATGAAGTGCTCTGATTAATCTGATCTCCGGTATGTTGAATTCTTTTGATGCATCCAGAAGAATATCACGGGAAATACATTCGTATCCCAAATCGGCGGCCACTTTTTCTGCAACTTCCTTCCCGCGACTGTAGGAACCTCTGGAAATGGTAATAATGGACATTATAAATCTCCTTTGTTGTTGTTAATCATTTTATTTTGTCTGTCTTCTTCATTACAATATCAGCAGATCGAAAAGTTTTCCCTTTCCGTTCGGTATATATCCTATGTTTACCTTTCCATCTTCATTACAATATCAGCAGATCGAAAAATTTTCCCCGGATACGGTTTTACGGCTGGCCCGGAGTGCGGAAACTGTATTTCCGCACTATCGCAGCTTCCGATCACCCCGTGCAAAAATACAATTTTTGCACTCCTCCGGTTGATATCGGTTTGCCGCAATCAGGATGCCTTTTTATGGAAAGATGCCCCATAACGGCTTTTGTCTCCGATTCCCAGCAGAAGCGATTCGACCGATATGTCTTCATCCAGGTCGTCCCAGTGCAGACCGGTTCCGCCGCCGCTGATGATATAATTTTCCAGTTGTCCCGCTTCAGCATTGAGAAGACGGGGAAAATACGCCAGCGGCACACCCGGTTGCCGACCGTCTTTCAGTTCGATCCATATGTTATCCGGCCATATATTATCCGGCCATATATTATCCGGCCATATATTATCCGGCCATATGTTATCCGGCCATATGTTATCCGGCCATATGTTATCCGGCCATATGTTATCCGGCCAGATACTATCCGGATCGAAAGACAGCTTTTCTGCCAATGGTTTACATGTCGAAGTGTTCATTATTCGGCTATGCGGCATTTTGTTGGAAATTTACGGACATCATGCTTTCGATGTTTAAATGATAGTCCAGATCAGGCCATTCTATGCCTGTTCCCTTACAGATCATGTGATAATTTGTTAACTGTCTGATGGATGCATTCTGCAATTCCCGATACCATGACATGGGTGTTGAAATAATTCTTCCATCGTCAAGTTCCACATGAAGGTGCCTGTCATCAAAACGGACTGATTTACCTGTAAGAAAAGTATTCATCCCATTTCCTTTCAAATTCTTTCTGATATTTTTTTATAATTGCAACCGCTTTTTTGAGTTCTTTCGGTTTCAAATAATTTTTCACAACATACAAAGATTTCAGCTCAACTTTTGCAAAATCAGATCCCCTCATAACATGGATATGTTTCGGTTCATGTTCATTTGCATAGAAAAAGAATTTAAAACTGTCTTCAATCAGTATTGTAGGTATAATAATATCAGTAAGTTAATCAAAATATTTTTTGCATCATTGTTCAAACAAGAACTCCTTCCCGAAGGATATTCTGATAAACGGGTGTCCAGAAATGAACTCCGCTGAGCGATTTATCATCAAAAACAATAATATCAATCATCCGGAATCATTTCAGCCTCTTTTCAGAATGACACCACGAAATACACGAACCACACGAAAAAAGCATATTTTTTTTCCGCTCGTTCCCACGCGGGAGCGTCAATGGCATTAAGTTAAGGAAAGTCCCGAAGGGGCGGATTGATACAGCCCAGGCCAAAGGCCTGGGAATACAGACAAAAAACCATAAGCCCTGAAAGGGCGAATTATGTACCCGGATCATTTTTTAATGCGCCCTTTCAGGGCTTGGATTATATTTTATTCAATATTCCCAGGGCTTTGCCCCGGGCTATACCAATGCGCCCTTTCAGGGCTTTCCAAAAAAGCCTTTTCCTTAACTTAATGGCATTGACGCGGGAGTGTTTTTCTGTCGTCCCTCCGGGACTTGAATGAATATATTCACTGTCCCGGCATTAAAATGCCGGGCTATTCTCTGACACCCCTCCGGGGTTAAAATACACTTAATTTTATTTCCGATAAAATCTTTTATTTTTCACATAAACTTTATTTTATCTATTTTTTTCATTACAATATCTGTCCGGTGCAGGGCAACGATGATTTTCTGGTAATGCAGGATGTCTTCAAAGCCGAGCTGGCGACCTTTTCGGTCTTTCAGCCATTTCTGCGCGGGCCGGTATCCGCCGATGTAAAATTCCCATGCGCTTTGGGGTATGCCGTCAAAATACTGTCCGTCATTGATCCATACCCGGCCTGTTTTACTCTTTTTACCGGTGATTTCAAAGTCTTTTTTTGTGATTTTCCGGGTGACGGTATTATCCCCGTCTTTGGGGTATGTGGTGATATACTGTTCCACAATGGGATTTTCCAGCAGGTGAACGGTGCGGAGTTCCCCTCCGATTTCCACCATCTGCCAAAAAATTTTCTGATTTTTGGGGTACGGCACACGGGGAAAGTCAATTTTGAGAAATTCTTTGTATGTTTCCCGGTAGGTCGGAGAATGCAGCACTGCATAAATATAATCCAGAATGTCAATGGGGGCAAATGTGCCTTTTGTTTCCTCTTTTTCCGGGGTGAAGGTGAGGTGGATGGATTTGGCGATTATCTGAACGATTTCGTCATTTAAATTGGGTTTGCGTTTTGTGTCGTTGTCAAAGGTCTGCTGATCGTCTTTAACGGGGTAAATATAAATAGGAAATGTCATAGTTCCTCCCCGATAGAAGGAATTTAAATCTATTATTTTGCTTGTACAATAGACTAGATTCCATTGCATACTTCCTACTGCTTGCCCTTGTCTTCCAAGAACCAATGCGATATTTTTATGAAAAAAATTACACATGAATTTTCCTCTTGGCATACAATGAAATCCTTTTGTTTTACCGGTATAAAAAGTATATCTATAATCAAATGGGCGATAGGTTATTTGTTTTATAAATGAACTATTGAGATTGGCTTCTAATAAATCCTTTTGAGCTAAATCCACTTTCCAGTCTCTCACGTCAGGTCCGAGTTTATACTTATTTCTTGCCTCTTCAGCAGGAATTGAGGAAAAATCATTTATTACCTTTTGTAATGTATCTGTTTCATAATGAATTGTTAAAGCATCTCTTGCAGTAAAAAAGCCATTTGATTTTTCTTTATATAAATCCATCATGAAAAAACCGTTTTCGTATATCTTTTTTACTTCAAGATTTTGCTGATAAAATAGATAAAGGGGCTCAATATTTGATAATTTTGAGAATCCAATATGTTGAATACTATGATCCCATAAAAAACTATATTTTATTTCTCTGCTACCTTGTAAATCATAATGATAAATTTTACCCAACTGATTTTTTTTCTTTTTACCGGTTTTCACAAAGATATTAATGGAAACCCCCTGCTGAATATCAAAAACATTTTCATCTTTTGAACCATCGGGGCATACTTCCTTTTTTTTGGAATTTCCATGCAGATCAATAATGTAAATTTTATCAAATTCAGTAAGCAGATGCCAGCGCATACCTCTGAATGTGGGATTATCCAAAAAGCTGTGATTATTTACAAAAGCAAGAATTCCTTCTCCGTTTTTTTCAATAAAATACTGACCATAGCGAATGAATTTGACATAATCATCATTCAGCCATTTCGGATTTTTTTCATTCAGTTTCCCGCCGCCGGGTTCCTGTTTGTAATCTTTTAAAAAACCGTCAAGCCAGGTACTTTTATTGGCGGAATGTCCGCTGTAGGGAGGATTCCCAATCACACACATCACGGGCGTATCCCTTTTTATCAGATTGGCTTCGGAGGCTTCTTTGGAAAGCCATCTTGTGAAAAGTGTTCCCGTGTCCTCATCGGCCTCTTCCAGACTGTTGGTCAGGAATATTCTGAATCTTTCCTGCTTTTTGGGTTTAAACCCGGTTTCCTCCAGCAGCAGACCGAGTTTCAGATGCGCCATTGTGTAGGAGGCCATGAGGATTTCAAAACCGTTCAGTCTGGGAATGAGATGATCTTCCACATAGCGGCTCCAGATGCCCTGCTGCCCGGCAAATTTTTCATGAATCTGTTTCACCACTTCGGCCAGAAAAGTGCCGGTTCCCGTGGCCGGGTCCAGAATCTGCACTTTGTGGAATTCTTTTTTCTGCTGTCCCGCACCCTGCACATGCACTTTTCTTGTGATTTTCGATGTATCGGCCAGGCCCGCGGAAAGCCCGAATTCGGTTTTCAGAATATCATCCACAGCCCGCACAATAAATTTTACCACCGGTTCGGGTGTGTACCATACGCCCCGGCTTTTGCGTAATTTGGGATTGTATTTTGCCAGAAAGGTTTCATAAAAATGAATCACCGGATCATTCTGCCGGGTGCTACTGCCGAAACTTTTCATCAGTTCCGCCACACTGACGGCCCGGAAAACATCGGCCAGGGCATCCACAATCCAGAGAATACGGTCGTCAATATCCGGCCCGGCAATATAAGCAAAAAGGCTGCGTAAAAAAGGATTGGATTTGGGAATCAGTTCCGCGGCTTCCTGCCGGGAAAAATCCTCCGGAGTCCTGTCATGCAGGCGGGCCGCAAACATGCCGTAGGCAATGGTCTGCGCGTAAATATCGGCAAATTCCGAAGGCTTTATATCGTGAATCAGAATTTTCTGAAAGGCCACCATCTGATCTTTCAGGCTGCTGTTCTGCTCATTTTCCTCATCCCCTGTTACGGCCCGTTCAATCACGGCCTGCATCATTTTGGCCTTGCCGGCCATCATTTCCGCCAGTTTTAAGGGGGATCTGATAGTCTGACCCGTATGGGTGCAGAAATCGCTGACAAGGTTTTCAAAATCATTGAATGATTTTGCCAGAGGGATGATTTTTTTGTCTTTGACTTCCGCAATGGTGACGGAAGTGACAAAATCCCCGTTGCGGTACAGGCGGAATTCCAGGTAATCGGTCAGAATCAGGTTCTCCAGGCTTTCCCGGTACCTTTTCAACTGCTCCTCTTTTTCCGTCTTTTTCAGGGAAACGCCGATGTCTTTGGCCTCGATATAACCCAGGGGAATTCTGTTTTTGGTGATAATCAGGTCGGGCGCGCCGCATGCAATTCTTTTGGGTTCGTTGGTGACAAGGATTTCCTTATTGAATTTTTCAAAAAAATTCTGCAGATCCCCCCGGAAGGAATGCTCGGTCGTAATGCCGCTTTTGTATCTTTTGTGAATATTTTCGATGTAGCTGTTTATCATTTTCTGCCCCTGACCTCACCCCGGAGGTCTTCCATTGAAACGGGGGCAGTGGGTCAAACCGCCTGATTTGAAATTCCCCTCCCCCGGCGGGACAATACTGCTGCTTAGAAAAAAACTCCCTCCCCCGGCGGGGGAGGGGAGTCTTAAGGCAACAGCATTGCCCCGGAGGGAGGGGATTCAGGCGATCTGACCCACTGCCGTATTATTTTTTCCCTCTTTTCACAGCAGCTTTTCCGGGTTCAGAACCAGAATAATCCGCCCGTCTCCCATAATACTGACCCCGCTGGCAATATCCAATCCCGCCAGCTGCCGGGGAACAGGGCGGATGGCCATCTCCATATTCCGGATAAAACGATGCACAGTCAGGCCGAATTTTCCTCTGGCTGTTTGCAGGATAATAACAGAGATTTCTTTATCTTTCTCATTTCCAGAGGGCCCTTTCCCGGATTTATGCCCCTGCAGAAGATCTTCCAGCGAATACAGCCAGAGAACTTCTCCCCGGTAGTGAAAAAGCATCCTGTCCACCATCCTTTTTATGTCCCGGTTCCGGATTTTCAGGGTTTCCACAATGCAGGAAAGGGACAGCGCGTAGCGGGATACTCCGCTTTCAATAAGCAGCACCTCATCAATACCCATTGTCATGGGAATATAAAGGCGGATTTCCGTTCCGTTTCCGGTTTCGGACCGCACCTGCACGGTTCCGCCCAGAGACTGCACCGCGGTTTTCACCACATCCATGCCCACCCCCCGGCCGGAAAGACTGCCGGCTTCTTCACGGGTGGAAATGCCTGGCAGAAAAATGGTATCCAGCAGTCCGGGATCATCCGGAGAAGAAATTTCCGGGAACCTGTTTTTGACTTTTTCATATAATTTCAGACGGTCAATGCCGCTGCCGTCATCCCGGATGCAAATACATAAATTGCTGGCTTCGTGGGAGGCCTTCAGCAGCAGACTGCCTTTTCCGGATTTTCCCAGGCGCATGCGCTCTGCGGATTTTTCAATACCGTGGTCGCAGGCATTGCGCACCAGATGCACCAGGGGATCCGTCAGGACTTCGGCTGCTTTTTTATCAATTTCCACCTCCTCCCCTTCCAGAGACAGATCGATTTTTTTGTCCTGCCTGCGGCTGATGTCCCGGACAATGCGGGAAAATTTGCGGAAAAGACCGCTGACGGGAACCATGCGCAGGGCCATGACACCGTAATGAATATCATTGGTCAGACGGGTGAAAAGATGAAGATTTTCCTTAAAAAGTTTCTGCATGTCCCTGCCGCCAATCCGGCTGTTTCTCAGTTCATCCAAAAGATAATCATAGGCATTGCGGGCAATGAGCAGCTCCCCGGTCAGATTGGTCAGCTGTCCGATTTTCTGTTCATCCACCCGCATGGTGCGGACTTCCTGCACGGCCGGCTCTTCGGGATGCATCCGGCGCATGGTTTCCATAAAATCTTCCTGCGCCCGGTCCTGATCCGCTGCTGCTTTGGGAAGCGGAGTGCTGTCTATGCTTTCATCCAACTCATCTTTCCCGCGGATCTGCTGCTGCAGCAGCAGGCTTTCATGGAGATCCGCCTCGCTGATCTTGCCGCCCTCCAGCAGAATTTCGCCGATGCGTTTTTTGCTGAAAGATATGCGGAGAATATAATCCAGCAGTTCTGTCAGAAGGGGGCGGATATCACCGCTTTCCTGCGCACTCACATCCGCTGCAGTCTTGTCGGAAAGACTGCCGATTTCTTCGGATTTCATCACACGGGCCGCATTGCTGATTCCCTGCAAAGCCCGAAACACTGTGCGCCGTGCCTTTTCATCCCCGGCCGCGGCCTCCATGTGGGAACGGATGATGACCTGATACTGCCGCAGCTGCTCGGAGAATATTTTATGCAGCTCTTTGTCGGTTTCACATTTTTTTTCCGGAACAGCCTTCTGATATTCTTTCAGTTTTTCATATACGGGCGGATAAACCGTAATTTCAAATCCCTGTTCCAGTTTCCGGATATTCTGCCGGAGAAAATCCACCGAACTCAGCAGAATATCCGCTGTTTTGTCGGGACTGACCGAACCGGAGCGGAGTTTTTCCAGCAGGGATTCCAAAGCATGGGCAAACTGAGTCAGCTGCTGCAAACCGATAAAATCCGCATCCCCTTTGATATTGTGGGCCACCCGGAATATTTCATTGATCGCGGCTTGGGAGGCCTCTTTTTCATATTCAATCACGGCCCGTTCCGCGGATTCCAGCATTTCCGAAGAACCCAGAATAAATTCCCGCAGAGATTCCGGATCTCCGGAATCCGGCAGCACAAAAGGACGGCAGTCGGCCGGGCCCGTATGGATTTCCTGCACCGAAAGCAGGGAGGGATCAAAGGTCAGATCAAAAATTTCCTCATATGTCAGGCGGGTGCTGACATAAATGCAGGGATTGAGGAAAAGCCGCAGGGGGTTGAAATCCGCAATAAACGGCACCGGGGAAGTTTCCGGATAATCCGGATAATAGGGATGCCAGTGATGACAGGCGGAATGAAGGTTTCTCAGAAACACAAGAGGATCATAACCGTTTTCCAGGTGTTCGGATGTATAATGCAGGCAGATACGGAAAAGCAGGTAATCCTTTTGGGCATCTGCCCGGAACGCTTCCTGAATATCCGCATCGGAAATCTCTTCCAGGCTGATGGGAAAGGGTTTTTCCGGTACCGGGGATTCTGCCGGAATTTCGGGAAAGGTTTCTTCGGATTCCCGGAAAAGGCGGACCTGACTCATGAGCCCCGCATCGGGAAGGGCTTCTTTTCCGCTCTGATATTCCTTTATCATCCGGCTGATATGATCCATATAGGCCAGAATCATGTCGGTCATTTCCGGATTCAGATGCTGGTTTCCCTTACGCAGCTCATCCAGCAGACTTTCAAGATGATGCACAAAATCGGAAATACTGTCCAGTCCGAATGTGCCTGCACTGCCTTTGATGGTATGCACCCCGCGAAAAATGGCATTCAGAATTTCCGCATCATCCGGATCTGCTTCCGCTTTCAGGATATCATCACACACTTTTTCTATAATTTCAAATGATTCCTGGCAAAACTGCTCGCGGTAGGATTTGATCTGTTTCCCGTTTTGGGCCGGCAACTGCTTTTTTTCGGTTTTTTTCTTCTGATTCGCCACGGTCAGCCTATTATCCGATTATTTTTTTTACGATCTTTACAATGGTTTCCGGTTTAAAGGGTTTCACCACCCATGCCTTGGCACCGGCCATGCGGCCCAGACCTTTGGATTCCTCATCCCCCTGGGTGGTGAGTATAACCACCGGAATATATTTGTAGCGGTAGTCTTTTTTGATACCGGTGAGAAATTCAATACCGTTCATATTGGGCATATTGACATCACTGATAATCATATGCACTTTGTTTTCCGACAGTTTTTTCATGGCCTCTTTTCCGTCGGCAGCTTCGATAACCATATATCCGGCGGTATTCAGGGTCATGGACACCAGCCCGCGCATGGATTTCACATCTTCTACAACCATTACTGTTTTGGGCATAATCACCCCCTTGTAATAAAAAAAAAATCTTCCGGAATCCGGTAAAACTTTATATGAAAGTCTTTCCGTAGAGACGCACGGCGTGCGTCTCTCTGCGGTGTGCGTCTCTGCGGCGTGCGTCTTCTGCAGAGACGCACACCGTGCGTCTCTCTGCGGTGTGCGTCTCTGCGGCGTGCGTCTTCTGCAGAGACGCACACCGTGCGTCTCTACGGTGTATTTTCATGCTTCGTTGTGAATGCATATCATGACCGTTTATATGAAAGTGTCTGCGAAAAACCGGCCTCCGCCTTAATTTTCGCACTCCGCGCAGCTTTCATGCTTTCCGGCACCCAGCACCCAGCAACCCAGCACCCAGCAACCCAGCACCCAGCAACCCAGCACCCAGCACCCCAGCAACCAGCACCCAGCAACCCAGCAACCAGCACCGTTTATATGAAAGTGTCTGCGAAAAACCGGCCTCCGCCTTAATTTTCGCACTCCGCGCAGCTTTTATGCTTCGTTGTGAATGCAGGTTATGCCCGTTTATATGAAAGTCCTTTACCCCCGGGTGGGTGAAGCAACAGCGTAACGCACCGTAAGCTCCGAATTCTGATGATCTCAGATACTGATAAACAGTCTTGCCGGTTGAAATGCTTCCGCGTATTGCACACGTCCCTGAATGCCTCTGAAATTTGCCGTGGATGCGGCCAGCTCAATAATGGACAGACTCCCAATATTGGTTTTCATCACCTGGGAACGGTGGGCCTGCAGTGCGGCCATTTTTTTTTCCAGAATGGCGGAAATATCCACATACACATGGGGATCAAAATTCTGACTTGTCGGCCCTTCATAAAAAAGCACATTTTTTATATAACGGGTGGCGGAAATCACAGCCTGCGCCAGATGGCGGTGATCCTGATGGGTATCATCCGGGAAACTGCAGAAAATGAAAGCCGGTCTGACTTCGGCAATGACATCCTCAATTTTTCCGATAAGTTCCCTGCCGCCCGCCAGGAAAGTGTCTTTGTATTTTCCCCAGAAGATACCATGCACCCCTATAAGTTTCCCGGCATCTTCCTGTTCTTTCTGCCGTATACCGGCCTTTCCCCCCTGCTCCCCAAAAGTCATGATCAGCATAAAAATCTTATGCCCTTTTTCTGCAAATTTAATCAGGGTTCCTCCGCATCCGAATTCAATATCATCGGGATGGGCACCCACAGCCAGGATATTCATCTTTTCCACACAGTCACCTTTTGCCTTTCCGTGAATTCGCTTCCCGAATGATATTCATACTTTCCGGACCGCAGTTGAATAAAATATCCAGAACCGAAAGATGGGATTGGAAGTCCCCGAATAACTGGGGGTAAACCGGATGGCGGAAATCCTGAAAAATCACCCGGATTCCCTGTTCTCTGAAAGGTTTCAGATTCATATAGTTTTTCCCTCCGGCTCCGGCCAGATAAGTATCCGCTCCCAGAACTGTGCATAAATCAGTCAGCCGTTCATTGGGATCCTCTCTGAGTTGAAAATCCGAAGCCCTGCAGGTTGCGGTATCCTCAATCCGGAGAAATCTGCGGATCTGTTCAGTAATACAGATGTTCAGCCGGGAACAGGACTCCCATTCCGCCGAATACACTTCCCTGAAAAAAGGCATATATTTTTCAAAATACGGGCTTTTGCTGTAATTGCTGATCAGTGCCTGCAAATGTTTGCGCTGCCAGTCTGACTGACGGCTGATTTTTACCTCATTTATTTTCCGGGGAAAGCGGTAATGAACCGGAACGCTGAGCCACTGCCATCCTGCTGCTGTTTTTATGCGGTTGCGGTTCTGCCATTCGTTTTTTTTAAACTGCACATTGTCCAGATAGCAGAAACAGTCGGCTCTGTCCATTTTGTCAAAATAACCGGACCAGGGCAGATACTGGGGCTGATGAACAGCAAGAATCATAATATTTCCTGTTTTTCAGATTGTACAGAAAAATCGGATTTTTTCATCACAAATTCAATTCCGGCAAATATTGATTTCCATTCCTTTGAAATTATAGTATATATATTTTCAAGGATACAAAGAATATTCCAGTATAAGCAGCAATGCTGCTGACCTATGGTGCAGGAGCTTTGTATACGCCCCGGTGAAAGGGCGTATGCAATCCCCCAGCAGAAAAAAATATTTCCTTAGGGCAGCAGTATTTCCCCTGCCCTGAGGAAAGGGCAGGGTTTTTCTGTGTAAGGAAACGGCACTGAATGGTCTGTCAGATAAATTTTTTAGCCTTTTAAAAAGTCCGTACCGGGGAGTCCGAACTGAAAGTTTGGCACTCCCCCGCAGCTTTTCTGAGTATGCAGATATATATTTGACAGAACACTGAATATAAAGGAGCATATGAAAATGTACCAAATTTTAAGAAAAAAAACAAGAATCTTCCTGTTTTTTCCTGCACTGATTCTGCTCTGCGCCGGCTGGGCGGACAGCTGGGAAGATATTCGGAAGCAGTCCGGAAATATCCGTTCTCTGCAGGCGGATTTTGTGCAGGAAAAACATATGAAAATACTGAAGAACCCTTTGACATCCAAAGGAATTTTCTGTTTTCAGGCCCCCGGTTCCCTGCGCTGGGAATACCGGGAACCGGTGCAGAGCATTCTGCTGAGTCACGCCGGAAAAACAAAACGTTATGTAAAAGGAAAAGAAGGTTTTGTGCAGGAATCCGGCGGAGGAATGCAGGCCATGCAGATGGTGATGGATGAAATCGGCCGCTGGATGAAAGGTGAATTCAGGGATAATCCTGATTACAGGGCCATACTGGAACCCGGGCCCGCTATCCGGCTTCGTCCGAAGCAGGACTCTTTTTCCAAAATTATTCAGGAGATAAAAATCGCCCTTTCTCCGGACAGACCGGGAATCATAGATGAGGTTACGATTTATGAATCCGAAGATTCTTATACCCGGATTATTTTCCGGAATGCAGAAATCAACAGCCAAATTCCGGAATCCCGGTTTCAGGAGATATAGACATGCCTTTCCTGCTTTCCCTTTTTCTTCTTTTGTATTCCTGCGCGGAGCTGCCCCATATTCTGCCGCCGGAACTGTCCGGAAAAATGAATGCGCCGGAAATCCGGGATTCCTGCCGGAACCTGTTTCCGCATCATCCCCTGCGCCTGCTGCACAGTATTGAAGCCCGTTCACCGGGAGGAAAAAAACAGTTTATGACAGGACTGACCCTTCTTTCCCCCAAAACAGAACAGTTCCGCTCGGTCATGATGAGTGTGGAAGGGCTGGTAATGTTTGATGCTGTCTATGATAAAGGGGAAATGCGTATTCACCGCGGTATTCCGCCTTTTGATTCCGAAAAATTTGCCCGGGGGGTTTTGAATGATGTGCGCCTGATGTTCCTCCCCCCTTCGGGTAAATGCACTGAAGCAGGATTCAGGGAAAAAGGTATGCCGATCTGCCGTTATGAAAACGGGAAAAATATTTTTATTGACGTGGAAATTTCCAAAACCGGGGATGCTGTCATCCGGCAGTATGTGCGGAAAAAACTGCGCCGTACCGTCCGCATGGCAGGAGTGAATGCGGATGCGGAAGGTGAAATGCCTCCCAAAGAAAGCCGTCTGCTTTTTCACGGAGCCGTCGGATATGAACTGCAGCTGCACCTGCTGGAATCTGAAACAATTCCGGAAAATGAATTTCAGCAATTGTTGATAGTGCTTTGTCAGGGCTAAAAATTAGGGTTGGGCATCGCATAATCTATTTGCACAATTATAAATTAAAATCTGTTTACCCTAAATTAAGCTATGACAATGCAATAGTCTTTGAGAAAGGAGTGCGAAAATTATTTTTCGCCCGCGCACCTTCGGCGCTCGGGCAAAAGACCGCTCTGCCCGGTTTTCGCACTCCGGGTTTCTCTGAATAAAATGCTGAATATCATCAGTCAATAGTTCGGTAAAAAATTTCGGTTTTAATAATTTCAGAAGGTTATAAATCCCTGTCTGAAAATTCTCATTCAATGATTTCAGAAGGTTACATTTTTACAGCCCGGAAAGCAGAAAAAATTACCGAACCATTGATCAGTATGAAACAATTTTATCAAAAGGTATGTTACATTACGCAGTAGGCCCTTACAGAAGGAAATCAACGGATTTGGCACCACCCAACTGCCAACAGAGAATTGATGCTGTGACCATGCAGGTTAATAGGGCATTTTCCTCATCAGTCTGCGGGAAAGGATTGCACAGCGGCCCGGCAGCAAACTGCCGGGCCCGGATGCTGAATTTCAGGAAAGGGCCGCTGCAATTTTTTCGCTGATTTCTTTAATCTGATCCATATCTCCGGGTTTCAGTTCCCAGCGGGTCAGGGCCATTTCCGGTTCATCTGCCGATTTGGGAATCAGATGATAATGATAATGCATCACTACCTGGTTTACGGCTTTTCCGTTTAACTGCATACATGCAATGCCTTCGGGATGCAGGGCTTTCTCAATTGCGCGGGCGACTTTTTTGGCGGCCCTGTGGACAGCCTGCATATCCTCTTCGCTCATTTCCCATATATTTTCCGCATGTTTTTTGGGAATGATCAGTGTATGGCCCCTGTTGATGGGATTGATGTCCGCAAAGGCAAAGACCTGTTCATCTTCATACACTTTGAAAGCGGGAATTTCTCCTTTTACAATTTTGCAGAATATACAATCATCCATTTCATTCTCCTTTTGCGGTAAAATAAGAGGTTTGTCAAAAAAAATTTTTGCCCTGTAAAAAGTCCGGACAGGGGAGTCCAAACTGAAAGTTTGGAAGTCTGCCAGACTTTCAGTCCGGCACTCCTTTGGTACCATCTTTTCCGGAAATCCCCCAAGCTGCTCATTTTGTTTTGCTGATCCATTGAAAACACTTGTTTGAAAAACGCTTGTTCCGGTTTTCAGGCGGGAAAGTTATTTCGTACCGGTTCTTAGTTTCAGCACCAGTTCGGCAACTCTCTGCCCCAGTTTTTTCCCGTTCTCCAGAGTTCCCTCTTCCGGAATGCCCACACATGCGGTTCCGTAATGACCGGTTGCGGACATGGGATCACCGGCAATAATCATACCGTAGATGAGCATACACTGAATAATGGACATCATGGTTGTTTCCTTACCGCCGGTGGGATCACCGGAGGTGCTGAAGGCCGCGCCGATTTTGCCTTCCATTTTTTTTCTGACACTGACAAAATCATCAAAAACTTTTTTCAGTTCCGCAGCCATCAGACCAAAATATACCGGAGACCCGGCAATGATTCCTTCCGCATTGACAAAATCCTCTTTTGTCACCTCATCGGTCTTTTTCAGCAGGGCTTCAACACCGTTTACTGAAGATACGCCTTCGGCAATGCTCTCTGCCAGTCTGCGGGTATTTCCGCCTTTGGAATAATACAAAATCAGAACCTGCATAAAACCTCCTTTTTTTTCTGTTCGCCTTCATGGATGAATTTCCGGTTTTTATCATTATTCCGATGAAAAAGAAAGAAATTTATCCTGTAATGTAACATCAACAGTTCGGTAAAAAAATACGGACTGAATAATTTCAGCAGGTTGTAAAACACAAAGAAAATAATCAGGCTTAATGATTTCAGACAGTTATATTTTTATGCTCTGCAAATCAGAGAAAATTACCGAACCATTGAACATACCCTTTGATAAAATTGTTTCATACTGATTATATTCAGTATTTTATTCAGAGAACCCGGAGTGCAAAAGTTGGGCGGAGCGGTCTTTGGCCCGCGCTCCTTCGGAGCACGGGCCAAAAATAATTTTCGCACTCCTTTCTCAAAGACTATTGTTCTGTCAACATGAAAATGACGGGTGACATTATGCAGGGGCGTACTGCACAGGCCCGGCTTCGGGGCCTATGCAATAGGCCCCTGCAGAGCAGCATAACCCGTCATTCAAAACGTGACAGATCACGATTGCTCTGTCATGGCTAAAAATTAGGGTTGGACATCGCATAATTTATTTACACAATTATAAATAGGACTTACGCAGTTGAAATATAATCTGCTGTTTTTATTGACTGTCAATTTTTAAGGCACATAATAAATTCAAACAGTTAAAATTCAACTGCGTAAGTCCTAATAAATATAAATCCGTTTATACCCGCATTTCGCTCTTTGCACTCCAAGTATTTGAATTTATTAAATCCGATTTTTTGTTCATGTAAAAAGCTATCGAAAAAACAATTTAATTTTCAAAGTGTTACAGAGACAAGCGAAATGCGGGTTTATACTGATCCAATTTTGGTTTTTCCCGGCATACTTTCTGCTGTCAGTCCGGATTGTGAAAAAATGACCGTTCCGGACTGAAAAACTGCTGAAAAAGGTCAGAAAAGTGCTGTTTTCAGGACTCAGCAGTTTTTGTGCCCGGAAAAACCAAAATTGGAGTACTGTACCCTAAAATTAAACTCTGACAAAGCACTATGTTACATTACAATATTACACCATCATTTCAAAATTGACAGAACAGCAGTCCCCTTTTGTGTTTCCATGACGGAAAAAGCAGAAAATAAAAAGGCAGGAAGCCATTGCTCCCTGCCCTGTAAAATCCCCCCGAACGACTTCGGATTAATACATTTTTTTTCGGCGGTAGTTTTTCCGTTTCGGAAATATCACCAGTTTTCGGTAAAAGCCGTCTCCCATGCTCTGGGTTCTGACATCCGTATCATCTTTGAGGGTCAGATGCACAATGCGCCGGTCATGGGCATTCATCTGGCCCAGGGTGGAAGGTTTTCCCGTGTGTTTGGTTTTATCTGCCAGTCTGCGGGCAAGACTTCTGAGATTGTTCCGGCGGTTTTCCAGGTATCCTTCCACATCCACCTGAATTCTGATTCTTTCCTCACTGTGTTTGTTGATGATTTTTTCAATAAGATACTGAATGGCCTCCAGGGTCTGCCCGCGTTTGCCGATCAGCACACCCGTATCTCCGCCCTGCACATTAAACATCACCCGGTCTTCCCCGTCACTGACATCAATTACTGCCCCGGTGGTAATAAAATCAATCACGCGCTGTAAGGCTTCCTGTCCGAGTCTGACAGACTCATGGGAAAGATAATCTGTTTTTACTTCGGAAGGTTTTACTTCGGAAGGTTTTGCTTCGGAAGATTTTGCTTCGGAAGGTTTTGCTTCGGAAGGTTTTGCTTCGGAAGGTTTTGCTTCGGAAGGTTTTGCTTCGGAAGGTTTTGCTTCGGAAGGTTTTGCTTCGGAAGTCGCTTCTGTTTTTTCAGCAGAACTTTTCCGGGTATCATGAAAAGCCTCCTGTACCAGGGCGGCTGCACTTTTGACCGGCTGCCCGCTCTTACGGTTGTTTTTGTGCTGTGATCGGTCCCTGTCCCGTTTTTCCGTACCGCTTTCTTCCGGCAGAAATACGCAGATTTTGGCTTTTTTTACCCCGACCAGCCCGAAAATACCGGAGGATCCGTGAGAGACAACCTTGTATTTGAGTTTATCTGTGGGAATATTGAGTTCTTCAGAGGCTTTCTGTACTGCATTGTCCACAGCTTTGCCTTCAAATTCCAAACAAGACGACATGTTAGACCTCCATGATTAAGCATTTTTCTTTAAAACATAATATTGCTGCGCAATAGACAGGATGTTGTTTATCAGCCAGTACAGTACAAGACCTGATGAGAAATTGATGAAAATTACTGTAAAAATAACGGGCATAAACATCATCATTTTGGCCTGTCCGGGGTCGCCGGGGGGAGGTGACATTTTCTGCTGCAGCAACATCGTGGCCCCCATGATTATTGTTAATACCGGAATGCCGTATGGCGGTTCCATGAAAGGAATGGAGAATCCGAATTCAAAAAGCCGATCCGGTGCAGAAAGATCGTTAATCCATCCGAAAAAAGGCGCGTGACGCAGCTCAATGGCTTCATAAAGCATACGGTAAAGTGCAAAAAAAACCGGAATCTGAAGAAGCATGGGCAGACAGCCGCCCATGGGATTGACTTTGTATATTTTATACAGGTTCATCAGCTCTTCGTTCATTTTCTTTTTGTTATTTTTGTATTTTTCCCGTATCTCCGCCATCAGCGGCTGGATCCGTTTCATTTCATTCATGGATTTATAACTTTTATTCCCCAGGGGCCACAGGGCAATCTTGATCATAATCGTCAGGATAATGATTGCCACACCGTAGTTGGGAATAAAATCATGAATCTGGTTCATCATCCACAGACAGGGTTTGGCCAGTAAATCAAAAAATCCGAAATTCACGACCCTGTCCAGACCGTTTTCAAAACTTTTCAGCAGGTTGAGATTTTTGGGACCGAAGAAAAGGTCAAAACCGTATATCTGCTGCGTATTGGGTGCGATGCTTTTTTCCGGAACAATATAACTGTTTTCCAGCATATTATCCTTTGTCTGCGTCAGAAGCATTCTGGCAGGGGTGTTTTCTCTGGGAATAATACCGGAAAGAAAATAACGGCTTTCAATGGCAATCCATTTCATTGTCCCGCTGTAGGTATTTTTGTCCTCAATATTTTTGATTTTGATCTGTTCCAGGGAATTGTCAATCAGGGCACTGGGGCCCTCAAAGGCATACTGGGATTCCTCAGGTACGCTGTTGGCCAGGGTGACAGCAAGGCTTCCCTGCACCGGCGCAACCGAACGGTTGATTATTCTGCTTTCCAGTCCGATGAGGTAGGATGCGGAAGAAAATGAGAATTTTTTCTCAAACACGATATTGTCCGGGGACTGCCAGGAAAACAGGATATCTGTTTTCTTATCATAAATATCCACCGTGCCGGAAGCAGTGTCGGCAGTAAAAACAGCATCTTTCAGTTCTGAAAGTCCGCCGCCGGTAAATACGGTGCGGATGCTTCCGCCGCTGAGTTCTGCCGGAATCAGCTGTTTCAGGGGGGAATCCGCTGCAACATTTTCCCGGTAGTTTTTCAGCACAAAACTTTGAAAAACCGCGCCTTTTTCAGAAATTTCCACCGAATACAGGGGGGTATTGACGCGGATGGTTCTCGCACTGCGCGCCGCGGAAACCGGGGCGGACGGGTCTGTGCTTCCGGCTTCCGGCTCCGGAGCCGGAAGTGCTGTGCTTTCAGGGATTCCGGCCGGCTGAACAGTTTCCGCGCTTTCCTTTGTTTCAGGTGATTCCGGTGTGACCGGGGGAGCAGGCGGTTCCACAAATATTGTCCACAAAAAAAAGACAAGGAAAGAAAGCGCAATGGCTATAAACAATCGGACTTGTTCCATTCTTTTCTCCTAATAATTTCAACAGGGCAGTTCATCTGAGCGCATCGTGTTTCCGGTTCAGATTTCCTTGCAGGAGGCAGCCCCCCTGCCTTTTTGTTTCGGTGATTGCACATCAGGGAACCGGATCGAATCCTCCGGGATGGAAAGGATGGCATCGCAGGATACGTTTGAGGGAAAGGACAAGCCCCTTTCTCAATCCGTAACGGGATATGGCCTGATAAGCATAATGGGAACAGCTTGGGTAAAACCGGCAGGATGGTCCCAGAACGGGGGATATGACGCACTGATACAGACGGATAAGTGCCAGCAGCACTGTTTTGAGACTGATATCAGTGATGCGCACTGCCCACTCTGTCAAACAGCTTCTGAAGGGATGAAAAAAACTGATCTGTCGGCAGATTCGCAGCTTCTTTGGTAACGACAATATTGATATCCCGTGTTTCTGTAATATTGTGCCTGTATAAGCGGAAACATTCCCGGCACAGACGCTTCATTCGGTTCCGGGTAACGGCATTACCGACTTTTTTGCTTACGGTAAGTCCCAGCCGCGTAACCTTCCCGCCGGATTTGCTGCAGTTTGCAATAAAATACCGGTTCCGGATTCTCAGCCCGGATTTTGACAGACGGACAAACTCGGCCCGTTTTACAATTCGGTCTGATTTGCAAAATGAATATTTCGGCAAATACAAACTCCGCACTCTGTCCGGTACATGCCCTGTACAGGGCAGGCACCGGTTTTCAGACAGTCAGACGTTTTCTTCCTTTGGCTCTGCGCCGTTTGATAATATTACGGCCCGCCTTTGTTGACATACGTTTCAGAAAGCCGTGGGTTCTTGCATGTTTGATACGGCTGGGTTGAAATGTTCTTTTCATTAATACACCTCTCTTTTCTGATGGTTCACCGTTTTTCCGGTATAAAATTCCGGGGGTCCGTACATGTCCGGAGATTTTTCTCCGGTCTGCGCTTTCCCGAAAGACTGCCGGAAAACCAAGAATGAATGACCCAAAATGAATGAAACCGATACAAAATGCGAATTAAGAGCTGGAACCGGTATTGTAAAATCAATCGCTTATAAAATCAGTTCCGGAAGTCCGATTTTATCATGCCCTGTTTTTACTTCATCCGAAGTTTTTGACTCTTACTCTGCATATAACATAATTCCCCGGTGTTCCGCCCGTTTAAAAAATGATGTGTCTGCAAGTGATGCAGGACTGTGAACCATAAATCATTTTGTACAGACCCTCAGAACAAAACTGACAAAAACGCCCGGTAGGATAACCTGACAATTTAATCACAAACATGATGTTCCGTCAATAATTTTTCCGCATTTATACAGCAGAAAATATCAATGCCGGGAAATATAATAATCAGAATCTGCAATGCTTCGGTAATTTTCTCTGATTTGCAGAGCATAAAAATATAACTGTCTGAAATCATTAAATCTGAATATTTTCTTTGCTTTTTACAACCTGCTGAAATTATTCAGTCCGAATTTTTTTACCGAACTGTTGAACCTGATAATCCCGTAAAAAATCAAAATTCCGGCAAAAGACAGCATCCGGAACATGTCTGAAAATACCGGATTCCGGCTTTGCCGGAATGATCCGGAATCAAAAATCCGGACTTTTTACCCTGCATTATTCACACGTTTTAGTCTCTGGCAGATAAACTGCTGATTATTCTGCTTATACGAAAATACGGCTGCAAAACCCAGTTTTTTGTGTCTTCCTGTATTTACTCTAAAAGACTGATTTGTGAATAATTCAGGTTACCGGTTCATCAGAAATTCACGGTTTCAAAAATATCAAATTCCTCAATATGGAAATCCGCATTGGGATAAATAACCACCTGTTTTCCAAGAATGCGTTCCAGGGAAAGAATGATATGGTTTTCCTCCCCGTGCAGCAGTTCGGCAATCTCCGGATTCATGCGGATGGTCAGCTTGCCACCGGCCATATCCTGGGTTTCCCGCAGTGCTTCGCGGTAGATGTTATAGCAGATGGACTGGCGGGACATAAGATAGCCTTCCCCTTCACAGTAAAAGCAGGGCTCGCAGAGAAAACGGTTTAGGGGTTTGCGGATGCGTTTACGGGTCATCTGAATCAGCCCCATGTCGGACATGGGAAGAATATGGGTTTTGTTCCGATCTTTTTTTACGGCTTCTTTCAATGCATTATAAACCTTTTCCTGGTTGCTTTTCTTTTCCATGTCAATAAAGTCAATAATGATAATGCCGCCGATGTCCCGCAGACGGATCTGGTAGGCAATTTCCTTTACTGCTTCCAGATTGGTTTTCAGAATGGTCTCTTCCAGATTGTGTTTTCCCACATAGCGGCCGGTATTGACATCAATGGCCACCAGCGCTTCGGTATGTTCTATAACAATATACCCGCCCGATTTGAGCCAGACTTTTTTCTTTAATGCACGGGAAATATCCCCTTCCAGATTAAATGCCTCGAAAATGGGTTCCCTGCCCTCATACAGCTCAACGGAATCTTTCAGACGGGGCATAAACGTATCCAGAAATTCCAGTACCGAATGATAGGTCTCCCGCGAATCCACAATGAGCTGATCCGCTTCATGGGTCAGCAAATCCCGCACCGCCCGCAGACTGACGGTCAGTTCCTGATGCAGAAGGGAGGGGGAGGCCTGACTCCGGTATTTTTTTTGGATATTTTTCCAGATACTTTTCAGGAATTCCATTTCTTTCAGGAGCTTTTCTTCCCGTACCCCTTCGGCTGCGGTGCGCACAATATAACCCAGCCGATCCTCCCGCAGACCGGTAATCAGGTTTTTCAGACGCAGCCGTTCCTCCTCATCTTCAATCCGGCGGGAAATGCCCACATGGTCGGAAGCCGGCATGAGAACCAGGAATCGGCCGGGCAGGGAAATATAGGATGTGACACGGGAGCCTTTGGTGCCGATGGGGGATTTGGCAACCTGCACCATGATATCCTGCCCTTCGGTAAGGATTTCTTCAATATGGATTTCCCGGATCGGGTCTGTGCTGCGCATCCCGTCATCTTCGTATGTGTCGTTGCGTTCCGCATCCTTTTCTTCCGTTTCTGTTTCCGCAGCGGTTTCCGGAAAAACATTCTGAAAATCCTGGTAACTGTCTCCGATTACATCGTCCACATAAATAAAGGCCGCCTGGTTCAGTCCGATTCCGATAAATGCGGCCTGCATCCCCGGCAGCACCCGCTGCACTTTTCCTTTATAGATATTTCCGGCAATATCCGAATCATCCTTCCTCTCAATAAAAAGTTCGGCAATGGTTCCTTCTTCCAGAAATGCCACACGGGTTTCATGATTGCTGACATTGATGACGAGTTTTCTATGCATATCAATATTTTCCGGTAAAAATCGTATTCAGTGGGCAGACAGAAATTTTTGGCAGAAAGATCTGCTGTATTGTCAGGTTTGAAATTGTGACTTCATGTACACAAAAAAAATCTGATTTTTTAACTCATAATTTCAAAATTGACAGAGCACTGTTTCCATAGCGAAACAGCGGAAGAGCTGCCCGGAACAATTTATGCCCGCCCACTTATCCCTCAGGGATGGTAAAAAATAATATTTATACCGGACTCCTTAGTCTATGGCAAGAGAGAACTGAAGATTTTTGGCAGGGCATTTTTATCCGGCAGATGATATTTTTCTCTTTTTACCGGCTTCTCCTGTACTGCGTCCGAAAGGAATACCGAGTTTTTTCATGCGTTTTCTCAAAGTGGAAGGATGAATGTTCAGCAGCTGTGCGACCCCCCTTTCCCCCTCTATCCGGCCTTTGCACATTTTCAGCATATGGCGGATATGCCGGGCCATGACTGCATCCAGCTCCAGTGATGCGTCCGGCAATGTCTGCGGCAAAATCTGCCGGGATTTTCCGGAAAGACCGCGCGGACCGCTGCTTAAGATCCGGCAACCGATTTCTTTAAAATAAAGCATATCACCGGCATTGAGTATCAGAGAGCGTTCCACAGCATTTTCCAGCTCCCGGATATTGCCCGGCCAGTGATAGGCAGTCAGCCGTTCCATTGCATCCGGACTGGGAAAAGGAACTGTGATCCGTTTCATCTCATGGGATTTTTTAATAATAAAATGCTCCACCAGGGCAGGAATATCGCTTTTCCTTTCCCGCAGGGGCGGAATGCTGATGGGAAACACCCGGAGACGGAAAAAGAGATCTGCCCGGAATTTTTTCTGCTCTGTCATTTCTTCCAGATTCCTGTGGGTGGCGGCAATGATGCGGATATCCACCTTAATGGAAGAACTGCCGCCGATTCTGTCTATCTCTTTTTCCTGCAGTACCCGCAGCAGCCGTACCTGGGCCTCCGGCGGAAGTTCACCGATTTCATCCAGAAACAAAGTGCCGCCGTGGGCCCGTTCAATACGCCCCCGTTTCCGGGAAAGCGCGCCCGTGAAGGCTCCTTTTTCATATCCGAACAGTTCGCTGTCAATGAGGGTTTCGGGAATTGCACCGCAGTTGATTTTGATAAAAGGCCGGTTTTTGCGCAGAGATGAATTATGGATGGCATTGGCTATCACTTCCTTGCCGGTTCCGGTTTCACCCAGAAGCAGAACAGGACTGTCTGTCGGGGCCACCTGCCGCACCATTTCCATCACTTCTTTTAATCCGAAATCCGAACCGATAACATCTTCCCCGCTCATCCGCAGAAGTTCATCCTGCAGATACCGGTTATCATCGGTCAGCAAATCCCTGAGTTTCACCAGTTCCCGATAGCGGAGGCTGTTGGTCAGGGCAATGGCGCAGGGCCGGTTCAGCAGACTGATGAGCCGGACGTGTGCGGGTGTGAAGCCTTCCCCGGCATGGTTGAAAACAGAAAAAATTCCCAGCATTTTTTTTTCCAGAACCAAATCCATTACAATGGCAGACAAATCTGCCGCCCTGAGATTTTCTGCTGTGGGACTGCATACCGGATCATCGCCCAGCCGATCTATCATTCTGATCCGGACAGAACGCTGTTTTTCAACCCGTCTGCGCCCTTCCGGAGATAAGGGACTGCTGAGCGATAAAGCCCTGCCCGATTCCGGAACCGCATGGGCAACAGTTTCCACTATGCCCCGCTCCCGGTGATATACATGAAAACTCATGTGGGTGGCCGGAACATAGCGCCGCACATAAAGAAGACACTGATGCAGGGCCTTTTCAATTTCCAGGCTCCCGCAGATACGGAGGGTGGCCTCCCGGAAAAAATCTTTTTCGTCAATATTCATTGGGACTTTGCCGTAAATGTTTATCACTCCCTTTTCCCTCATGTATTTACGATGCCTGATGAGTGTAACAGGATTTTTTTTATTTTTCATCCTTTTTTTACAGCTATGGTTTCGCATTTTTTTATAACCACTTGATTTTATTTTAACCACAAAATACACGAAAGACGCAGAAAACTACCGGAAAATATTTATATCCTGGTGTTTTTTTATATTTTTTTTCGTGTGTTTCGTGCTATACTTTTGCACTTTTTCATAAGTTGCTGATTATATTGAATTTCAGAAATTGGCCTCAGATTTTTCTGTATCAATAATTTCAATAGCTTATCATCTAAAATAGTAACTTCTCAATAAGTCCGGGCAAAGGTGCCTGTTGCTGATCAGGATTGATCGGCTTAAGACGCACGAATTCGTATCAGGTCCGGAAGATACGGAATGCTTTTTTCTAATCCTCCCAGGCGATCCTCCAAATAATCCCAAAAAGAAATTCCAGGTTTTCTGCAGGTTTTTTTCAAACTTATGAAAGTATCTCTGCACC
>JAABRU010000224.1 GCA_011390755.1 Desulfobacteraceae bacterium
TGGGGGGAGGCAGAGGAAAAGGGCGAGCAGGATCAGTGTTGTTTTTTTCATGGGGTTCTCCTTATTCAAATGCGATGCAGAAGTCGGAAATATTCATCCCGGCTCATTCCGGCAGTACGCATATTGTTTTTGATAATATCCACATCAATTTCATCATATTCAGGTATCACAACCGCCCGTCCCGCATTCGGACAGGTCATGATGTGATGGGAACCTTTTTTGCGTTTGTAACTGCATCCGAACAAGGCAAAGACCTGAATCAGCGTTTTCCAGTTTACCGGTGTAATTTTCGGCATGATTTATACACCCTACAATGAATAGGTTTCAGAAACAAACATCCTGTCCGGAATCATGAACTGCTTGTCTTTCTTTTCATACCCGCATTCAGAGAGATAATCATCCAATGTCCCCATTTCTCTCATCTCTTCAAACTGAATTTCAATTACTTCCAGCAAATTATGTTTTGCTTCAGCCTGATTCTCACCCTGAGAAATAAAATCCAGTTGAGGGCATCGGGCAATAAACCATTTTCCTTTTTTCCGGATTTCAATTGTAATATCAAGTTTCATTGTAAACCTCCTTCATTAAATATTTTTTATTCGTTACGGGGCTCCGCCCCGTAACGCCTGTGGTGAGGCTCTGCCTCATACAATACGGAGCGGAGCCCCGGAAACAGCGTTACGGGGCAGAGCCTCGTAACGAGTTTGAAATGTTGCCTAACGAGGGTGGAAAGTATTTGCATGGGGGGATCCTTTTGTTTGTCTGCTTTTTTGTCTTGAACCGGGATTATGGGATTTTCCTTTGTCTGAACTGGAATTATAGGGGATTACGGGGATGGACAGGATTATTATAATCCCCATAATCCTTTTACTACTTGGAATCCCGGTTCAGAATCATTCTGAACACGATTATTCACGATTTCCATGATTAAAAAAATCCTGCCCATCCTGAATAATCCTGTTCAGACAATAAAACCACAATTCCAAATTTTTTTCAAGAAAGTAAGGGAATATACGGAAAACACAGTTTTGCCTTGAAATAAATACGGTAATCCAATAAAGTTTCAATGCTCATGCTTTGCATTCTTTCCGCAAACCCGGTCACAGCAAAGGAAAACCCCATGAAAAAACATATCCCGGTATTCTTCATTCTTTTCCTTATTCTGGCGGAATCCGCCTTCTGCGCCTCCATTGCCAAAGAGGATATTCCCCCGGATCTGACTCCCTGGATTCCCTGGGTGATGCACGGGCAGGAAGAACAACTATGCCCGGTTTTCTGCAATAACGCGAAAGCATTTCAGTGTGCCTGGCCTTCGGAACTGCGGATTCAGGCGGATAAGGATGGGGGGACTTTTTCCCAGCAATGGACTCTTTACCGGGATGCCTGGATTCCCCTGCCCGGTTCCACGGACCTCTGGCCGGAGGATCTGCAGATCAGCGGCAGTCCCGCCACGGTCATCGGCCGGGATCAGTTTCCATCCCTTTTTCTGGAAGCCGGGGAGTACAGGATCAGCGGAGTTTTCCAATGGAAGGAAATGCCGGAGATGATGCGGATTCCCGGACAGACCGGTCTGCTTTCCCTGTCCATTGAAGGGCAGGAGATTCCTTTTCCGGTGCTGGATAAGAGCGGGAATCTCTGGCTGCGGAAGCGCATGAGTACGGAAAAACGGGAAGACCGGCTGGATGTCCGTATTTTCCGGAAAATCACGGATGAGATTCCCATGAAAATACTGCACCGCATTCAGGTGGATGTGTCCGGTCAGGCCAGGGAAATCCGGCTGCCCCATGTTCTCCCGGACAATGCGGTTCCCCTGTCCCTGACCGCGGATTTCCCGGTGCGCATGGGAGCGGATAAGGAGATTCTGGCCCAGGTGCGTCCGGGAAAATGGGAAATCCGCATGGAAAGCCGTTTTCCAAAACCCCCGGCGCAGATCGGCCCCCTGGCCGGAACTTATGGGCAGGAAGTATGGGTATTTGAGGCCCGGAATGATCTGCGCATGGTGGAAATTGAAGGGCCGGATGCCATTGATCCCGGCAGAACCGCACTGCCGGAGGAATGGAAATCCCTCCCGGCCTATCTGATGGACAAGGATTCGCTTATCCGCTTTAAGGAAATCCGCCGGGGAAATGCGGAACCCGCACCGGATCGCCTGAATCTCCGCCGCACATGGTGGCTGGATTTTGACGGCAAAGGCTTCACCGTACAGGATGAAATCGGCGGAACCATGCGCCGCAGTTCCAACCTGCTCATGCATCCTTCGGGAATCCTGGGACGGGTTACGGTGAACGGCCAGGATCAGTTGATTACAGACTTTGAAGGCAAAGCCGGGGTGGAAATCCGGCAGGGGAATATCCGCGTGATAGCGGAATCCCGCGTGGAAAATCCGGGTTCGGCCATTTCCGCAGGGGGGTGGGAGCATGATTTCGATTCTCTCAGCGGAACCCTGCATCTGCCGCCGGGGTGGAAACTCTTTGCCCAGAGCGGCGCGGATTCGGCCTCCGGTACATGGCTGCGGAAATGGACCCTGCTGGATATCTTTCTCATCCTCATGATTTCCGTGGCCACGCTGAAACTCCGCAGTCCTGTATGGGGACTGGCAGCCCTGCTCTGCATGATGCTGATCTGGCAGGAAAAAGATGCGCCCCGCTTTGTCTGGCTGCATATCCTGGCAGCCTTTGCCCTCCTGCGCCTGCTGCCACAGGGTAAAATCCGGAGTATTGTGCGTGTCTGGGCCGGAGTGGCCGTCATCGTGCTGCTGGCCCTGAGTATTCCCTTTATGATGCAGCAGATCCGCTGGGGCATGTATCCCCAACTGGAATATCCCTGGAAACAGTATGATTTATCCCCGCAGACTTCCCGGCAGGCCGTGAGTGATGTGCTCATGAAAACAGAGGCCGAAAATGTGATGCAGAGTGCGGAAGAATATGTGCAGGCTCCCCGGCCGTCTATGAAAAAAACAGATAAATCAATAGAATATTATGCACGGAAAAAAGCCGTATTCACCCAGGATCCCAATGCCAGTGTGCAGACCGGGCCGGGGCTTCCGGCATGGACATGGCATTCCGCGGACATCCAATGGCACGGCCCGGTAAACCGATCCCAGGAAATCCGTTTCTACTTTATCTCCCCGGCTGTGAATCTGATACTGGCGATTGTGCGTGTCCTTTTCCTGGCTTTATACATTTACGGACTGCTCAACATCCTGCAATGGTGGCGCAGGAGCGGGCAGAAACTCACAACTGTCAATGCAATGCTCTTTTTGGGATAATCAGCGGACTGTTTGGAATTGTTCAGGAAGAAAATTGATATGATTTGTCAAATATGGCTATGAGTCTATTTTTCTTACATAAAATTTATTCTTAGGTTTGTCAAAACTTACCAGATAATTATCAAAAAAACCTGTCTGTCCCAGCAGATTAATTCTATTGTAATTTTCAACAAAAGTAGCGACTGTTGCGAACTTGCCGCCATCTTTTATCGCAATAATAACTTTATGCCTGTACCCGAAGGTCTTACCGGACGGGGTCAGAAACTCTTCTTTCTCCCCTTTTGTCTTGTAGTCAATACATAATTTGTCTGCAATTTTTGAATCCAAAATACACCTGTCAGCACCGGAATCAACAAGCGCAGTGAAAAATTCTTTTATGCTTTTTTTGCCATAACAGAATTTTACTTGTACATACGGTCTGTAAACTGTTTCTCCTGTTTTAAGCAGTACTCCCTGATACGGCAATTCTAAATCTGACATTGCAGTTCGCTTTCAGTCGGAACATGAGCCATAAACGGAATACTGCCGGGGTTGGTTTTCATAACTTTGTTTTCCGCCTCTTCTCCCGTGTCTCCGTATGCGACAACTTTCTCATCAATAACGGCAATCACCTTCCCGCCGTATTTTTTCGCCAAATCACCCATATTTTCCTCGTACCACTGGAAAGCTTTGTCATAATCAATTTCTTCCCAAATGCTGTTGCCGTGAAAATCTTCGCCGTCCGGGTTATAAATGATTATCACTCCGTCATCATTGATGGTACTCCATTCAAGCCCATCATGACTGCTCCATTCACCGCAGTCATATACTATTTTATCAGATTCTTCATTTTCATTATATACTTTGTTTTGCTTAATTATATCGTCAAGTTTTTCCCGACCATCATCCCAGTGCATAAGTCATCCTCCTTTCTATTTCACGGTTACATTGTGCCTTGTAGTCTATAATCAATGCCGTTTCCTTAAGCAAAAAAACTCCCTCCCCCGGCGGGGGAGGGTTGGGGAGGGGGAGAGCAATCTGTTATAAATACAGTCTGTTTTCACCCTCCCCCTGCCCCTCCCTCAAGGGAGGGGAGTCTTAAGGAAACGGCATTGAGTCTATAATCTATTTATTCTTTAGTGAGTTTTCAACACGCTGTTTTTTTGTTGCGGGTGCGAGAATCGAACTCGCTGCATCATCGCTTATGAGCCGAGAATGCAACCGGTACACTTACCCGCACAAGTTTTAATGGTAAGAGACGGAGGGGAGGAAAATCCGGCGGTTTCCGGTCGAACCGGTAAATCCCGGTTCAGAATCATCCTGAACACGATTATGCAGGATTATACGTGATTTACACAATAAAAAAAATCCTGCCCGTCCTGAATAATCCTGCATAATCGTGTTCAAAGACCCATAGTCCTGAAAATTTCCCATAATCCCGGTTCAGACAGAAAAATCCTGACCATTCTGTATCATCCTGCATAATCGTGTTCAGAAACCCGCACAATAAAATCACAATTCCATCAATTTTTCAAGAAAGAAAGGACTGATAGGGGAAGAACAGATTTTTCTTGAAATAAATATATTAATCCAATAAAGTCTCAATCAGCACATCTCCGAATTTCTGAATATCCGCAGGTGGGCAGAAGCTTACTTCGGCAGGCTCAATAACCGGAGCGATACCCGCCTTTTATACAAAATGGTGGGCACGGAAAAACATGTGCCCACCCTACCGGCAAAGGACAATCCCATGAAAAAATATATCCTTCTTTTCTTTATTCTGGCAGAATCCGCTGTCTGCGGTCTTTCGGGAATTCCCGATTCCCGTGCGGCCTCTTTCCCCCCGCCGGAACTGTTGAATGAATTACAGAAACGGGTATTGGAATCCGAGGACTGCTTCCGCCCCTCCTGCGCGGTGTTCAGTCGCATGGAACTGTCCCTTTCTGAAGATACGGATATGCTGGACATCCGCCTGGAAGTCCATGCGGCCAAAGAAACCGCCGTGCCCCTGCCGGGCAGTTTCCGGTCCTGGATGCCCCGGAAGATTTTCATGGACGGGGCGGAAGTCTTCACCATTATCCGGGACAGCTCCGGCAATCTCTGGATTCGGGTTCCCCAGGGAATTCACCAATTACATCTGCAAGGCCCGGCCGGACCCGGCGATGAAATCCGCATTGCTCTGCCCCTGAAACCCTATAGCGCAACCGCCGCAGTCTCCGGATGGGATGTGCAGGGTGTTCATGCGGATGGGAAATTGGAAAACGCCATTCAGCTGACCCGGCAGAAAAAAAGCGGGGAAGCTGCCGAAATCCACAGCGATGTGCTGCCGCCTTTTCTGGAAGTGCAGCGCAGCCTGCGCCTGGGAATTCAGTGGGAAGCTGAAACCCGGATCCGGCGGCTGAGTCCCGCTGGTTCCCCCATCCTTTTTTCCCTGCCCCTGCTTCCGGGCGAATCCGTGACCACCCAGGGCATTCATGTAAAAGAGCAGCAGGCTTTGGTCAATATGTCCGCGCAGCAGCAGGAAATTTCCTGGATTTCCGCGCTGGAAAATACAAAAGAACTTACATTGCAGGCCGCGGATACGGAAACCTGGACGGAAATATGGGTGATGGATGCCAGCCCCATCTGGCATCTGGAATTCTCCGGCATACCTCCTGTGCATCAGCAGGATGAACAGGGCGTATGGAATCCCACCTGGCGGCCTTTGCCGGGTGAAACCGTAAAAGTTCGGATTTCCCGCCCCCCGGCCATGGAAGGGCGCACTGTCACCATTGACAGTGCGGAACTGAAATGGACACCGGGCAACCGCATAGCCGATGCCCAACTGAAGATGAAAATCCGTTCTGCCAAAGGGGAGCGGCATACCGTGACCCTCCCGGAAGGGGCGGAATTGCAGCAGATAAAAATCGGCGGAGAAAGCAAAAGCATCCGACCGGAAGGCAGAACGCTCATCCTTCCCCTGAAACCGGGAATGCAGGAGATGGAAGTGCAGTGGCAGCAGAACCGTTCCCTGTCTTTTATGGAAAAAGGGCCGGAACTGCATATCGGATCCGAGGCCGTAAATGCCCGTGTAATTTTTCACATGCCTTCCGACCGCTGGATTCTGCTGGCCGGAGGTCCCCGCATGGGGCCTGCGGTTCTTTTCTGGAGTTATTTCTTTGTCATTCTCATTGCAGGCTTTGCGCTGGGGAAGATTTCCCTCACTCCCCTGACATCATGGCAGTGGATGCTGCTGGGGCTGGGGCTGACACAGATTCATGTGCTGGGGGCCTTGCTTATCGTGGGCTGGTTTCTGGCTTTGGGACTGCGGAAAAAAGACCGCATCAGCGAAAGGGTGCGGGGATGGTTTTTCTTCAACCTCATGCAGATCTGCCTGGCCGGGCTGACCGTGGCCGCCATGATCTGCTTTTACCTGGCCATTCAGAAGGGCCTGCTGGGCACTCCGGAAATGCAGATTTCCGGCAACGGTTCCAACAGTGCCTATCTGTACTGGACACAGGATCGCATTGACGGCAGTATGCCGCAGCCCTGGGTCATCTCCCTGCCCCGTTTCACTTACCATCTTTTCATGCTGGTCTGGTCCCTCTGGCTGGCCACGGCCATGATCCGCTGGCTGCGATGGGGATGGGAATGTTTCGGGCATGAAAAACTGTGGGAAAAGATCGAACTGAAATTCCGGAAGAAAAAAGAGCCGCCGAAATTGGCGAATTATTAACCAGCGGCAGAACATAACTTGACGAAATCCCCGAAATCTGCTTCATATAAACAGCCATGAATCATGACTCACAACGAAGCATGAAAGCCGTACGGAGTGCGAAAATGAAGGCCGAGGCCGGTTTTTCGCAGACACTTTCATATAAACCGCCATGAGGAATAACTCACAAAGAAGCATGAAAGCAGGGTGCTTTAGGCGACAGCCCTAACGCACCGAAATCTGGAGTTTACGGTGCGTTACGCTTCGCTAACGCACCCCAATGTCATTGACGTAAGCAGAATATTCCCCTCCCCCGGGTGGGAGGGGTCAGGGGAGGGGGCAGCAGGGGACTGTAATGAAAGCCCCTTTTCACCCTCCCCTGCCCCCCTCAGGGAGGGGAGTCTTAAGTCAATGACATTGTAATTCACCCTACAAATTTGTAAAAACCTCTTCTCGTCCCCACGCGGAGCCTGGGAACGAGGATTCTGAGAGGGAATATTGAAATGATATTTCACAAAAAAACAGGGTATTGGATAAAAAACAAATTCAGGCCGGGTATATATATTCAGCATATTTATTTTTTCCAAATAGTTATTATCCAGCTTTTATTATGGGGATGCGCTTCTCCGCCGCCCCCTGTCTCCGTTATCCAAAAAGCGGAAATACCGGTATCGGTATTTATTGCAGGTTATTCCGTACAGAATCGCCCCATCCTGTGCATTCGGGCCGGTAGCGGCGAAGAAATTATTCTGCTGATAGCTTCCATTCACGGGGATGAGATTGCAGGGACTCCGCTGGCATACAGTCTCCTGAACTATTTCCGTAACAATCCCCATCTGCTGGAAGGGCGGACAGTTTTTTTTCTGCCCCTTGCCAATCCGGACGGTGTGGCGGCCTATTCCCGTTTCAACCGGCGGAATGTGGATCTGAACCGTAATTTTCCTTCCGCGAACCGGCAGGACAAAAAACGTTCCGGCGATTTTCCATCTTCGGAACCGGAAACCCGGACGATCATGCAATTGATCCGGACTTACCGTCCGGCCCGTATTATCAGTATTCACGAACCGATGAACTGTATTGACTATGACGGTCCCGGAGAATCCCTCGCGGCATTTATTTCTGACTATTGCTATCTGCCTGTAAAAAAAATTGGTGCAATGCCGGGTTCTTTGGGCAGTTATGCCGGTGCGGAGCTCGGAATCCCGGTAATCACAATGGAATTGCCCGAAGAGGCTACGGTGATGGATACGGAAATACTGTGGCAGCTTTACGGAAAAGCATTGCTGGCTTCAGTACTGTATCCGCAGAAACCGGAGCATTCTTTTGTCCGGACAGAGATGAATGAAAAAAATGCGCGGGGAAAAATTCCCGAAGCAAAATAACAGACTTTATTTATACCCTGCAATCCGGTTGACAATCCGGGCATAATTTGTCATATGAATTTATTTATGAATTTTGATTGAGGAAAATTGCTGATGAATAAAAAAAAATTATTACATACACGGCTGCCTTTTTTCTGCACAGTTTTTTCCATACTCCTTTGGGGATGCGTAACGACCAAAGATACTACAGAAAAATATACAAACCCCCAGGGAGGGTTCGACAGAAACAATAAAAAAGAATCCATAGCCGTTAAGTATGATTACGGATATTCCGCTGAAAGACGGAGAATTCAGGGCAGTGTTATCGGGAAAGGGAAGGATGTTATCCTGATAATTGCGACCATACACGGAGATGAAAGTGCGGGAACCCCCCTGCTGGATGAACTGAAAAAATACCTGGTCAGAAATCCCCGGCTGCTGGAGGGCAGGAAGGTTATTACCATGGATAATGTAAATCCGGACGGTATGCTGAAAAGAAAGCGGGAAAATGCCAGGGGGGTTGATATCAACCATGATTTTTCAACTCCGCGCCCCCAGCCGGAAACCCAGGCCATTGTACAGACCATAAAATATTTCCGGCCAAACCGCATTATCAGCATCCGGCAGCTGAACGGAATTGATTATGACGGGCCCGGAGCCCAAAGACTGGCAGAGCATCTGCAGCAAAACTGTGATCTCCGGATCAAAAGATGGGGAACCACACCGGGGTCTTTGGGAAATTACGGAATTGAAATGGGCATACCGGTGATTACTTTCGGGCTTCCGGTGAAAAATATGTCCCCGGATCGCTTATGGCAGCAATACAGCAGGGCATTGCTGGCCTGTGTAACCTACGGAAGAGCAGTAGTGCATACCGCAGCCCCGTCGCCTCCGCCGTCTCCGCCGCCTTCTCCCCCGGCAGGTCTCAGCAAACCGGACAAAACAGCGGAACTTCGGGCAAAACAGAAAAAATCGGAACAGCTTTTCCAAAAAGCTGTCTCATACCTCAATGGCAAAAATCCGGATAAAGCACTGGAAACATTTGAAGAACTGCGTAAAACAAATGCCGTTTACAAAGCAGCGGAAGTCAGAAAATATATGCAATATGCAAAGGATTTTATCAAAGCAAAACAAGAGATGGATCGCCTTCATTAAAAAACATATAATTTACGGGAGGAATTATGAAAACAAATCGTCCATTATTATTCCTTATGCTCTCTGCCCTGCTTTTTGCCCGCATATTTTCCGGGGATGCAGGGGCTGCTGATCGCGGCTTTACTGTAAAAACAGAACGCTATGCGCTGCTGATCGGAAACGGGGATTACAAAGAACAGGCCGCTTTGCAAAATCCGGTGAATGATGTCCGGGATATGGCAAATGCCCTGCAGTCTATGGGATTTCATGTGGTCAAAAAGGAAAATGCAAAACAGCGGGAAATGGAAGATGCCATTCAGAATATGGGAGAACGTCTGCGCAAAGGCGGGGAAGGTACGGTGGGGCTGTTTTATTTTGCCGGACACGGTGTGCAGTCGGACAACCAGAATTACCTGATCCCCATCGGTGCGAAGATTGCAAAAGAGACAGACATAAAATATATGGCGGTCAATGCCAACTGGGTGCTGGAATCCATGTCGCAGAATTCGGAAAGTCTGAATATCGTTATTCTGGATGCCTGCCGGAGCAAATATCCTTTTACCCGGAAATTCCGTTCCCGAACCCAGGGACTGGCTCCCATGACCTCGGATCTGATGACCGGTGCAGATGACGCTTTT
>JAABRU010000225.1 GCA_011390755.1 Desulfobacteraceae bacterium
CAACGCTGAGGTAAGCGGCAACCCCCGGAACAGAAGACTCCCTTACGCCCTGCCCGCTGTCCGCTTCAACGCATGGTTGTGCGGAAGCCCCGCTCCGGGCAGGTGTCTGGCATGATTTATGCTTTAGGGTAAAAGTACCCTCCCCCTCCCGCCGGAGGCTTCCGTACAACGACAAGCTAAGCGGTTTGCGGGGTGGAGGGAGCGCAGCGACCGGAACCCCGCAAATCCGCTTGAGCGCCGGGTTAGATTTTCTTTATTATCAAATTGAATTTTTTAATAGAGATCATAGTGTCAACTTATATAAAAGAGAATAGTGCCATGAATAATATGTAATATATACAAACATTAGTAATGTTACAAATATTTTACAACTTGCATTGCTTTCAATTTCGGCATCCCTTTTCACATGTTCTCCAAGACTTCCAAAACCTCGGCAGGTATGACATCTTTGATATACGGATACTGTACATGGATTCGTTAAAATAATTTCAGTTCCTTGTACCCATCCTGTTCCATTGCAGAGAGAACATTTTTTATATTCACGAGGAAATGTATATTCATTATACTGACCGTGTGGAGGATAATATGTGACATCTCTACGACCTGTTCCTCCACAAGAACTGCATGTTTTTTTTGGAGAAAAACTATCATAATCTGTTTTTTCACCAGTTTTTATTCTGCCTTTTCCATTACAGTCAGGACATTGTTCTGCGTTCTCATCAGGATCAAGTGGAGTTGGAGTAGGTATATCAACTTTTCGCAACCACATTCCCCCAGCTATTGGCCAAAAAGTTTCAAAAATTAATCTCTTACAAAAAAACCAAAATGTTATTTCATTAAAATTTATGATAAATGAATACGCAATATGCATAAAAGCCATTATTCCTATAGTTATAAGTATATTCCCCATAATCGTCAATTTTGGATAGGTACAAATAATCCAATAAACAATCCACACGATAATTAAAGTTAACGAATTATAAAAAAAACGTCGAATGTTATCTTTTCCTTGAAATACTCCTTTTCTAAATATTCCTTTAGAAATATATCCTTTTGCCGAAGTACGTATGCCGTTACCGTGAAAATATCCATTCTTAAACTCTCCAATATACTTAGTTCCATCCGGTTCAATTAATGTTCCTTGCCCATGAAATTTACTATTTTTAAATTTTCCAATATACTTAGTTCCATCTATTCCATTATATGTTGCATCACCATTAATCTGACCATTTTTAAATTCACCTATATATTCACCTATATATTTATTTGTATATTTACTTCCATCCAACTCTGTATAAGTACCATGCCCATGAAATTTACCATTCCTAAATTCACCTTTATATACTGCCCCATTTGGAAAAACATATGTACTATTGCTATTTAAGCAATCTCCATTTATACACTTTGACCATGCCTTATTTATTGTTAAAAAAGCGATAAGAAGAATTAATATAAATGTCAAATATTTCATTTTTGATTACCTTAACTATTAGGCTACAAGATAAGTATTTATTTTAATATAAAAAATCTAACCAGTGATTATACGGGTGCCGTTTATCCGCCACTGTAATTGTCTAAATGCAGATAATTTTGTCTAAATACAGACATTATTTTCTACATTTAGACAAAATTATATTTGAACGGATTTTCTAAATATAGACATTTTTTCTATATTTAGACAAACACATGATTGTCTGCATATAGACAAATTTTCTATATTTAGACAATCTTATCAAAAAACCATTATTGTCTGTATTTAGACAATTTTTCTATATTCAGACAATAATCAGCCAACAACTCTGTCCTGCAATCCGAGAGCCGCTACATCTTTGTATGCAAGTTCCCATACCCTTTTTTCCCTGTTCCATATGCCTCCTGCAGCTTTCACGAATTTCCCCAGATCCACTTCACCGTATTCAATACGGACTGACATTATCTGATTTTGGAGAAATTCAGTCATATCCGGTGAAACCGTGTCCGCAATTGCAGATCTTTGTTGTATATTCTTCTGATTTTTCGTATGTTTTTTCCATGGACGTTCTTCCGTAATCAGTTCCACGGTAGTGAGGCGGGTGTTTCGGTCGGCATCGTAACGGTACCTTATACAAACCAGTGCATCTCCGTACTGCTCCACATATTTCCCGGTGCCGGGCTGGCCCGGACGAAGCGTTCTTCCGATTTTCATAAATCCCCTCCGGGAAACTGATGTACATATTGCAATCCGGCGCATATCGGGTTATATAACAACCTGAATCTTTTATTCAGATTTATCATGAAAAAATGAGGAAATCAACAGGAAAGGTATGTATGATCCAAATTTCTTCCGGACTTCGGACACACTTTGAAAGCCTTTTACATGAGAAAAATATAGCAGATCCTTACCGGCAGCATTATTTGAAATGGCTTCGGTATTATCTTGATTTTTGCTCCAAATACGGACATCCCGCTCCAAAGCAGGAGAGCCTGTCTTTTTTTAAGGAAAAACTAAGGCAGAAGCGGCAGACGGATATGCAGATCCGGCAGGCCGGCCATGCGGTTTCCCTGTATTATGAAATCATCCGGAGAAATACGATTTCGGCAGAACCGGAAAAAAAGACGGCAGCCGTAAAGGCTCCGTGCATTACCTGCAAACCGGAAGGCGGAATCATCCGGAGAAATACGCTTTCAGCAAAACCGGAAAAACAGACGGCAGGGGCAAAGACTCCGCTCATTACTGCAAAACCGGAAGACGGAATCCGTCGTTCCCGTGTTTCAGAAAAAACAGAGGCATCTGTTTTGCCGCTTCAGACACTTCCCTCCGATTCGGAATCCTGGAAATCTGTTTACACCCGTCTGAAAGGAGAAATCAAAGTCCGGCATTATTCTCCCAAGACGTACAGGGTGTATGCACACTGGCTGGGACAGTTTCAGATATTTACAAAATCAAAAGCCCCGGATTCCCTGTCTGATAAGGATATGACGGATTTTCTCACACACCTGGCTGTCAGCCGGCATGTATCGGCTTCCACACAGAACCTGGCTTTCAGTTCCCTGCTGTTTTTTTTCCGTCATATTCTGAAAAAAGAACCGGGTGACATACAGTCTGTGCGGGCAAATCGCAGACCTTACATACCTGTGGTACTGTCGAGGGAAGAAGTTGATTTGCTCATAAAACACCTGTCCCCTCCCTATGACCTTGTGGTGAAACTGCTCTACGGATGCGGGCTCCGGCTGTTTGAGTGCCTGAAACTCCGCGTCCACAATTTTAATTTTGAGGCCGGAATTCTTACCGTCCATGACGGCAAGGGCCGGAAAGACCGGACTGTGCCGCTGCCCCAATCGCTTTGTCCGGAACTTCTGGCACAAATCGATAAAATCAAAGACCTTCATGGGGTGGATTTGGCAGCCGGATATACCGGGGCATTCATGCCGGACAGTCTGCTGGAGAAAAAATATAAAAACTGCGCCAAAGAACTGATATGGCAATGGTTTTTTCCGGCTATCAAACTTACGGAGGTTCCGAAAAGCAAAGAACTTCGGCGATGGCATCTTCATGAGCGGCATGTGCAGAGGGCAATCCGGGATGCCAGTCAGAAGGCCCGGCTGCTCAAACGGGTAACCGCGCATACCCTCCGCCACAGCTTTGCCACGCATTTGTTACAGGCCAATTATGACATACGGACCATTCAGGAACTGCTGGGACACAGTGATGTGAAAACCACGATGATATACACCCATACCATTCAGGGCCGCACACTCAAAGAAGCCAGAAGCCCGCTGGATTTCTGAAGAGTTTTGAGCCTTTCCGAAGACCGGTCGGATGCCGGACGGGAAGGCAGGAAAAGTATATGCAGATTTCCGGAGAAACCATTTCTCCGGAAATCTGCTGTCAGGATGGGAAAAGGGAGGTATCAGATACTCAGAATGGTGGTTCCGCTGTTGCCCATCAGCCCGTAGGTCTGGGCCATGGCCACTTTGGGATTTTCCACCTGGCGCTGGCCGCATCTTCCCCGCAGCTGGTTCGCGCATTCAATCACCTGCCAGATGGCCTGCGCGGACAGGGCCTCCCCGTGGGAGGAAAATCCGCCGCTGGGGTTTACGGGCAGTTTGCCGCCGATTCTGGTTTCACCGTCCCGCAGCATTTTATCGGCCTCCCCCTCTTTGCAGAAACCGCAGGTTTCCAGATAGACCAGATAATGCCAGGAACTGTTGTCCGGCAGTTCCAGCACATCAATATCTTCGGGCCCGATACCGGATTTTTCATAGGCCTGGCGGGAGGCCGAATAACTTTCACTCAGCATGGGGGCTTCGGCAACGGCCGGGCAGGACAGCGCGGAAATACGGATGGTCGGATCCCCGTACATGGCACTTCCCATAGTGGTGGCATTAATCTTCACGGCTTTGTCGGTTTTGGCAATGAGTTCCTTATCCGCAGTGATAATCACAGCCGCAGCCCCGGTACTGACCGGACAGATTTCGTACAGTCTCAGGGGATCACAGACATATACGGATTTCAGCACCTCTTCCAGAGTGTAGGTCTTTTTAAAGCGGGCATCGGGATTTTTGGAACCGTACTCGCTCATCAGCACCTTGACCAGGGCCAGATCCTCTTCGGTCGTACCGTATTTTTCCATTCTTTTCCTGCATTCCAAAGCCCAGTAAATGGGATTGGGCATTCCCCCCATTTTCCAGCGGATCACATCCCTGTCCTGCACGGCATTGTCGGATTTGGCGGTCAGAAATCCTTTGGGGGATACATCGGCTCCGAATGCCAGGGCTGTATCGGTTTCCCCGGCGGCCACACTGTTGTATGCCATGCGGATCGCGGCGGACCCGGTCGCGCAGGCGTTGTAAACATTGACCACCGGCACACCGGTTTCACCGAAAATGCTTTCCAGATACTGACCGGAAAGATGACCGGCATTACCGCCGTAGATAAAAATCCCGGACATGATGGCCTGAATCTTCTGCCATTCTATGTCGGCATCTTTCAGCGCGTTGTCAACGGCCACTGCCGCGAAATCTGCGAATACCTGCTCGGAAAAACCCATCCAGGGGTGTATGCCGGTTCCAATAATATATACATCTCTCATTTTATAATTCCCTTCTTATGCTGAAAAAATACAGTCAAAGCCGTTTCCTTACGCAAATAATCCCCCTCCCCCGGTGGGAGGGTTTAGGGGAGGGGGACAGTTATCAGTCCGGAATAAAGAATAATGCTCACCCTCCCCCTGCCCCTCCCTTAAGGGAGGGGCAGTCTTAAGGAAACGGCATTGAATGTTTGGTGATATGATTATGTGTCATTATCTGAAAAAAGGATTTCCAACCCAGGATGCATTAGGTCAAAGCCGTAATTACAGTTATTTCAAGGTTTAGGTGCGTTACGCTTCGCTAACGCACCCTACAATATTTATTTCTGATAATAATTATTTTACAGCCCGGAAAGCCCAGGTTACCACATCCTGTTTTTCCTCGTTGCTGAACATCTCCAGAACGGTGGTTTCCATTTCCATCCCGGTTTTAAGAGATTTCAGATCAGTTTCCGTAATGATACCGGCCACCTGAATTTTTTCCTTTTCAAACTCCACCAGCCCGATACCGTAAGGGGTGATCTTTTTCTCTGTTTTAAAGGGGGCGGGACAGGGATAATACTGAATGGTATAACTTGCCAGTTTGCCTTTGTTGGGAAGAAGTATATCTTCCACCCCTTCCCTTGTGCATCCGGGACGGTGCTGATAATGTTCTTTGGGAAAGAAGCAGGTTCCGCAGGAATTGCATTTCGCGCTCATTAATCTGACTTCGCCGGTGGACCAGTCAAGCAGGTTCGGTATCCGGGCGACTTTGTTTGCCATGTTTTCCATTGTTTCAATTCTCCTCTTAATTGATATCCTGATTAAGAACAAACTGTAACCACGAAAGACACGAATCACACGAAAATTTTTACCTATAGTGTTTAAGAAAAAAAATTGGGGTTTTCTGTAGGTTGGGGTGAGGAACGAACCCCAACCTATCCTAAAATAATTATCTTAAACTCTGTCTTTTATTTCGTGTCTTTTGTGGTTTCAAAATTGTTATACCGTCTTTAAGACTGTACAAATATTGCTAGCGCCCCACAAAGTTCGGCGCTCTTTTTTCAAGAAATGCGGCCACACCTTCTGCCTTGTCTTCCAGGCTCAGGGCCAGCGCATACATTTCATACTCATATTTCAGGCCGCTTTCCAAAGGAGTCTGCTGTCCGTAATTGATAGTCTGTTTTGCCAGTTTAAGGGCAGCTGCACTCTTTTTGGCGATTTTTCCGGCAATCTCTTTGGCAACGGACATCAGCTCATCCGCAGGAACCACCCGGTTGACCAGGCCGATGCGGTCGGCTTCCTCCGCGCGGATAATATCGCCGGTAAAAATCAGTTCCTTTGCCCGGCATACGCCGATGAGCCGCTGCAGACGCTGGGTTCCGCCGCCCCCGGGGATAATGCCGATATTGATTTCGGTCTGTCCGAATTTGGCTTTTTCCGATGCGATGATAATATCACATCCCATGGCAATCTCGCAGCCCCCGCCCAGGCAGAAACCGTTGACAGCCGCGATGACGGGTTTTTCCAGCTTTTCCACCATCTCGCCCAGGCGCATGATATTATGGGCCATATAAGGTGTGGTTTTGCCGAATTCCTTGATGTCGGACCCGGCCACAAAGGCTTTGCCGCTGCCGGTGAGAATGAGCACTTTGACATTCTCATCCGCTGCCACATCTTCAATAGCCGCGCGGAATTCCGCCCTTGTCTGATTGTTCAGGGCATTCATGGCTTCGGGCCGGTTGAAGGTGATGACAGCGATATTGTCTTCTTTTTCCAGAATGATATTTTCGTAGGCCATAGACGTTCCCCTTAGGCGGATTTTTTATGTTTGCGGATACCGTATTCGCACAGTCTGCTCAGGGCTTTCACTCCGGAGATCAGAGAAGGGAATACGGGTATTTCTTTTCCCATTTCATCCATGATAACGTTTTTATATTTGTTGTATCCCACAATCATGCAGACAACCACGGGCTTGCCGACTTCCCGGACAATCTTCTGAATGATTTTCTTCTCAACAGCTTCCCGGGTATATTTAAAACCGGCCAGAATCACCACAGCGGCATCTATGTTCGGATCCCGGAACGCATCCGGGAAAGTGGTTTCCAGGGTTTTGGTAAAACCGATCTTGGTAACGGAAAAATACAGGTCAACGGGATTGGATACGGGTGTATCGAACATATCTTTGAGTTTTTCCCTTGTTTCCTCCCTCAGTTTGGGGAGTTCCAGACCGTGAGCCGCACACAGGTCAGAAACATTGACCCCCACGCTTCCGGCCAGAGTGATGACAGCGACACGGTTTCCTTTGGGAAGGGGTTGGGTGGAGAAAACCTTTGCAAAATCTTTCAGTTCCGTAAAATCATCGGCCATAATCATTCCGGTCTGCTTTACTGCGGCTTCAACAATTCTGGCATTGCTGGCAATACTGCCCGTATGGCTCATGGCGGCCCTGGCCCCGGCTTCGGTGCGGCCGCCGCTGAGGAAAATCACCGGTTTTTTCGCGGCAACCTCCTTTGCAATCCGGACCAGTTTTCTGCCGTCTGTAATGGTTTCCAGATACATGGAAATCACATCAACCCCATCGTCATTCCCGAAGTATTCCAGCAGATCGTTTTCATTCACATCGCATTTGTTCCCAATGGAACAGACCCTGCTGATGTTCAGGCTTTCATTTTCCACGATATCCGAAGCCATGCCGGCCGCCAGAAGACCGGACTGACCGATGAGCACCACATTTCCCCCGGGGACTTTTTTAGTTATGGGATAAATGGATGTGACAATATCCCGTGAAACGATACCGGAGCAGTTCGGCCCCATAAGCCGGATATTGTTCTGCTTTGCAATATCCACAATCTGCTGCTGAAAAACCTTTCCTTCGCCCCCCATTTCAGCAAAACCGGCTGACTCGATAATCACGGCCTTCACCCCTTTTTTTGCACATTCTTCCACTGTTGCAACCGTCATTTTCGGAGTCGGCAGAACTGTGACAACCAGGTCAAGCTCACCGGGTATTTCTGTTACGCTGCGATATACCTTATATCCCAGTATCTCATCTGATTTCGGGTTTACCGGATAAAGGTCCCCGGCAAAATCGCTGTCCGCTATATTTTTTACAATCACATAGCCCAGCTTTCCGGGGGTTCCGCTGGCACCGATGACTGCAATTGATTCCGGTTTGAAAAATAAATCCATCATAGCTGAATTGTCCTTGTATATAGTGCATTGTTTCACTTAAAACAGTGCATGTATTTCGGAGCAGAACATCCGAATTCGGGTTACACCGCGCTTACTGAGCGAAGCCGAAGTACGCTGACCCGGCCTGCAATTATAAATGAAACAGAGCAATAGAATTGATCCGATTATTTAATCTGCTTCCAGAATAATCCGGGCATCCACAACAACCGCTCCCTGTTTATATGCAAAAACAGGATTCATATCAATTTCCGCAATGGCTTCTGTTTTATCCGCAAGTGCCGAAAGTTTTAACAGCATGTCCTCCAGGAAGGGAATATCCGCAGGGTCCTGGCCCCGGTATCCTTCCAGCAGTTTTTTTCCTTTGATCTCATTTATCATATCAGATGCATCGTTTTTTTCCAGGGGCACAATCCGGAAAGCCACATCTTTCAACACTTCAACGAATATCCCGCCCAGACCGAACATCAGCACCGGCCCGAAGGAGGGGTCTTTAATCATTCCGATAATGACTTCCGTGCCTGCTTTTGCCAGACCCTGAACAGCGATCCCTTCGATATTGGCATGGGGACAGGCTGCTTTGCAGGAGTTCATAATATCATCAAATGCCTTTTCCACTGCGGCTTTGTCCTTGAGATTGACTTTCACGCCGCCCGCATCACTTTTATGGCTAATGTCAACCGAAGATATTTTCAGAACCACCGGATATCCCATCTTTTCACTGAGTGCCACAGCTTCTTCTTTACTGGTGGCAAGTTGGGTATCCGTACAGTTGATTCCGGCTTCCCCCAAAATCGCCTTGGCTTCGATCTCGGTGAGAACGGTTCGTTTTTCCTCCCCGGCTTTGCCCAGGATTTCATATAGGATCATGGATTCTCCTTCAGAATATACATATACCTGTTTTTACGAATTCCTGCAGGGTGGACGCATGTTTTTCCGTGCCCACCGTCCCGCAAAAACGGTGGGCAGCGCTTCGGTTACTGAGCCTGCCGAAGTACGCTTCTGCCCGCCCTGCATTTCTGTATTCATTCATAATTTATCATTCATCATTATTTCCCGCTCTCAAAGCGGAATGTCTGATCCGGATCAACAAGGGCCAGAATACGCACAATGCAGCCGTCCCCTCCTGTCCATCGCCAGGGAAAGCACATGAAGAAAGCGCGTTTTCCGGTGACTTTGTCCAGATCGCCGCCCACGTTTTCAATGCCCGGAATACCGCCTTTGACCATCAGGATTTTATGGGCCGGTTCCCAGTCAGGAAAATCATCTTTGGGATCCCGCCCGGTTTCTTTTTTATATTCTTCAATGAGATGGGGCTGGGAAGGGCCGAGACCGTGATCCACCAGTTTGGTGGCAATGGGATGGTCATTGGCCTGGCACCCGTACCCCACGCACTTCACCTTTTTATCCACCATCCACTGTGCGCCTTCCGCGGACATGCCGCAGCCGTAGGCAAAATATTCGTCCGTATCGGCCCATTTGTGGTGGAAGCCGGTGTTAATCATCACAATATCCCCTTCCTGAATTTTCGGAGTGGCATTTTCCAGATCTTCAACGGTGATGATGCCCCATTTGCCTTTTGGAATGGAGACGGCCACACCGGTTCCGCACAGGCGCCACAGCGGATATTCTGCAATGCCGGGGGTATTCCCGGTGACATGCAAAGGAGCATCCATATGGGTGCAGCGGTGCATGATGCCTTCCCAGTTGATTTCATACATGCCGTCTTTGGCGTGGAATTTGGCCACGTCAATATTGACGCTCGGTGTCGAGGGCCATTCCGGCATGAACTGCTCAAATGTATGGAGATCGGAAGAGCACACG
>JAABRU010000072.1 GCA_011390755.1 Desulfobacteraceae bacterium
CCGGGGAAGCGGTGTGAAGGAATATTATATTCTTGATCCCAGGGGATATGAAACTGCATTTTACCGCCTGGATGAAAGCGGGATATACCGGGATATCATTCCGGAGAATGGGGACATCATCCGTTCCATCGTACTTCCGGGCTTTCAGTTCCGGATAAACGACCTGTACCGGCAACCGGCTATGACAGAACCTGCCGGGGACAGTGTTTATAAATCCTATGTTATGCGGGAATTTCAGGCGGAAAAGCAGAGGGCAGAGAAAGAAAAGCAGAAGGCCGAGAAGGAAAAGCAGAAGGCCGAGAGGGAAAAGCAGAAGGCCGAGAGGGAAAAGCAGAGGGCAGAGAAGGAAAAGCAGAGGGCCGGGAGGGAAAAGCAGAAGGCTGAGAAAGAAAAGCAGAAGGCTGAGAGGGAAAAGCAGAGAGCCGAGAAAGAAAAACAGAAAGTCGGAAAACTTGCAGAAAAGCTCAGGGCTTTGGGGATTCCGGAAGAGGAGATTGAAAGACTGTGTGCTGAATGAGAAATTTTCCAATTTTTACTGACAAAAAAGCCCGTTTCCTTTGGGAACGGGTTTTTTTTGTTTGACTTTTCCAAGGGATAATTTATGATTGTTTTCTCTGATTTATGAACCGGGATTTCAGGGTGTACCCGGATTTTTCCGAAGCAATACGAACTGAAAGTCCGGGACTCTGAAATAATATTGAAAATACAGCCAGATTTTTGGTGTGAAACTCCATGATTTTCTTAAGGAAACGGTATTTTTTATTACATTTGCAAAAATAACTGAAATATTTCATACATCAGAACCATAACCTGAAGAGAGGAAAACAGCAGGCGGATGGATAAAAGAATACTGGTAGTGGATGATGAAAAGGATTTCGCTGATATCATCCGGTGTCTGTTACAGAAAGAGGGCTTTCAGGTGACTGCGGCATACGGAGGGACAGAAGCTATCGGCATGGTCCGCGCTGAATCTTTTGACATGGTGATTACAGATATATGTATGCCTCCGCCGGACGGAGTGGAAATCATGAAAGCAGTCCGTTCCGTCAATGATGAGACAGAAATTATTGTTATTACAGGATATCCATCTGTTGATCTTGCAGTAAATTCCCTGCGGGATTTTCAGGCTTACGATTTCTGCATGAAACCCCTGACTGATATTCCCCTCTTTTTCCTGAAAATACACAAAGCCTTTGAAAAACAGGCTCTGCGCAAAGAAAAATCCATACTGCTTGAGAAACTGATTTCCGCCAACCGGGAATTGAAACAGGAAATTTCCCGACATGAAAAAACAGAAAAATCCCTCCGGAATAGTGAAAAAGAATTGCATGAAGAAAAACAGAGACTGAAAGATATTAATATTGCTCTGAAAGTGCTGCTGAACCAAAGAGAAAAAGATAAAAAAAGGCTCGAAGAAAAAGTTTTTTTCAACATACAAAAACTGATTCTGCCCTATCTGGAAAAACTGAAAGCGGGGGGTTCTGACCAGCAGCAGAATTCTTTGCTGAGTATTATTGAAGATAATCTGAATGCGATAACGGCACCTCTGATTCATGGGTTTTCCCCCGAACAATTGCAGATTACTCCCAAAGAAATCGAAATCTGCAACCTGATCCGACAGGGCAGAACATCAAAAGAAATTGCAGACATTCTCTGTGTTTCCCACAAAACTGTTGATGCACACAGAAATAATATCCGAAAAAAAATCGGACTGGATCGCAAAAGCAATCTCAGAACCTTCCTCCTCACTTCCCGCTGATTATTTTTAATACTTAGTTTTTCTAAGTATTATATACTGATTTATGCCATATTGTTTTTTTTATCTTCTTTTGATATTCTCCATAAACCTGTTCAATATTTCAAAAACATTTTGTTCAGGTATCCCGGAGCAGATTATACTTCCGGAACGATCAAAGCTTTGCATGTCTGACTGCAATGCCGTTTCCTTAAGAAAATTACGGAGTGTAAAACTGAAAGTTTGGCAGTATTTTTCTGAATTATTTCAGAGTCCCAAACTTTCAGTTCGGGACTCCGTCACCCCTATAAGGAAACGGCATTGAGCCTGACTGATAAGATGTGAGTTTCCTTTTTATGATAATTAAAAAAATGATACTGTGAAAAGTTGATTTGATACTGATTTATAATTCGGTCTGTTGGAGTACACTGAAATGAACAGAAAAAGGAAAAATTGTAAATGTAACGAATCAAACAAT